>CAKZOQ010000364.1 GCA_937136445.1 uncultured Gemmatimonadota bacterium | reverse complement strand
CCCGCCCATCCAACGGGGGACCGTCCCCCGGGCTCCCTTGGCCAGGCGCACGTAGGCGGTCATGTCCTTGGTCCGCACGAGCTTCACCCGGCGGCCGGCGAAGAGGAATTGCTCGCCGGGGCGGAGCCGGGAGATGAAGGACTCCTCCACCGTCCCCAGGCGGGCCCCCCGGAGGAAGCGCACCACCATGGCCGAATCGGAGGTGATGGTGCCGATGGCCATGCGGTGGCGTCGGGCGATGGTGCGATCCGGGACCCGGTAGCGTCCGTCCACCTGCCGGACCTTGGCGTAGCGAGGGTAGGCCTTCAGCGCCGGGCCGCCCGTCCCCACGAAGTCCAGCGCCCAGGCCCACTCCTCCCCGGTGAGGTCCCGGAAGGCCCGGGTGGTTCGCACCTCCGCCAGGAGCTCGTCCGCCACGAAGCCCTCCCCGAGGGCCACCGTCACCAGGTGCTGGGCCAGGACGTCCAGCGGACGGTCCACCGGACGGCGGGGCTCCACCCCACCGCTGGAGATGGCTCGCCGTGCCGCGGCGAACTCGGCGATCTCGAAGGCGTGGGTGGGGACGCAGACGATGCGACTCCGCTCGCCGGGCTGGTGGCCGCTCCGCCCGGCGCGTTGGAGGAGCCGACCCACCCCCTTGGGCGAGCCCACCTGGAGGACCTGGTCCACGGGGCTGAAGTCCACGCCCAGATCCAGGCTCGAGGTGGCCACCACGCACCGGAGGCTCCCGTCCCGGAGTCCCCGTTCGGCGGCGGCCCGATCCTCCCGATCCAACGACCCATGATGGAGGGCCAGCTCCCCCGTCCAGTCCGGCCGGGCATCATGGAGGGCCTGGAACCAGACCTCGCACTGCGAGCGGGTATTGGTGAAAAGGAGGGAGGTGTCGGCCTCCTCCAGCGCCTCCACCACCGCCGGCAGGGTCCGAAGCCCCAGGTGGCCCGCCCAGGGGAAGCGCTCCAGCGAGCGGGGGATGAGCGTCCGGACCTCCGGCGGTGGCCGCTCCGGCCCCCGGACGAGACGGCCCTCCGGCGCCCCCACGCCCAGGAGCACGTCCAGCGCCTCCTCCAGGTTGCCCAGCGTCGCCGAGAGCCCCCAGGTGCGCAGCTCCGGTCGCCAACGGCGGAGTCGGGCCAGACCCAGCTCGGTCTGCACCCCCCGCTTCCCGCCCAGCAGCTCGTGCCATTCGTCCACTACCACGGTGCCCAGGGTCCGGAAGGCCTGACGTGTCTCACGGTAGCTCAGCAGCAGGGAGAGGCTCTCCGGAGTGGTGACGAGGACCGTCGGTGGCCGGGTCCGTTGGCGCTTCTTCACGCTGCCGGAGGTGTCGCCGGTGCGGAGCTCCACACTCCATGGGAGGCCCAGTTCCGCGATGGGCTCGCGGAGGGCGCGCACGGTGTCGCGGGCCAGGGCGCGGAGGGGGGTCACCCAGAGGAGGCGAAGAGGGGCGGCGTCGGCCGGGCGGACGGGGGCCACGTCCTGCGATTCTCGGGAGGACTCGGGTACTTCCACCCCGGCGTCGAGGAGCTCGGCCAGCCCCGCCCGCAGGGGTCCACCCCAGACCGCCAGCGTCTTCCCCATCCCGGTCGGGGCATGGAGCAATCCGCTCTCTCCGCCCGCGTAGGCGTCCCAGACCTCCCGCTGGAAGTCGAAGGGACGCCACCCTCGCCCGGCGAACCAGGCTTCCAGACGGGCCCGCGCGGCGTCCGTCGCCGGGGAGACCTGGGCCTCAGTCGCCATCGCCGTACCGGGCCAGGAGGGCCTCCACCTCCTCCAGCGTCGTCGCCTCCGACGCCGCCTTTTCCTGGCGCCACCGGGCCATCCGCGGAAACCGGAGCGCCACCCCGGACTTGTGCCGGGAGGATGTCCGGATGCCGTCGAACGCCAACTGGAAGACCTGCTCCGGCTCCACCGACCGCACCGGGCCGAAGCGCTCCCGGGTATTCCGGCGGATCCAGCGGTCCAGCGTCCGGATCTGCTTGTCGGTGAGGCCGGTGTAGGCCTTGGCCACCGGCACCAGCTCCTCGCCCCGCCAGACGCCGAAGGTGTAGTCGGTGTACAGGCCCGCGCGCCGGCCGTGGCCCTGCTGGGCGTAGATCAGGACGGCATCCAGCTCGAGCGGATCCACCTTCCACTTCCACCACAGCCCCCGGGGCCGACCCACGGCGTATTCGCCGTCGCGGCGCTTGAGCATGAAGCCCTCCACGCCCCGGTCCCGAGCCCCCTCTCGAAGCGCCCCCAGCGCCGCCCACCCGCTGGCCTCCACCCGGGGGGAGACCTTCAGGAGGTTGGGCGGGGCCAGCGGCGTCGAGGAGACCACCTCCACCACCTCCTCCAGGAGGGCCCGGCGCTCGGCCTGGGGACGGCTGCGAAGGTCCTCGCCGTCTCGTTCCAGGACGTCGTAGGCCTGGAAGACCACCGGGACCTCCGTCCGGAGCGTTTCCCCCACCTTCTTCCGGCCCAGACGACGCTGGAGGGCACCGAAGGGCAGCGGTTCGCCGTCCCGCCAGGCGAGCACCTCGCCATCCAGGACCAGGCCGTCGGGGAGCACCGGCGCCAGCTCCTGTAGCTCCGGGAACTGGTGGGTCACGAGTTCCTCGCCCCTGGACCAGAGGAGGAACTCACCTCCCCGGTGCAGGAGCTGCGCCCGGATGCCGTCCCACTTCCACTCCACCTGCCAGTCCTCCAGAGCCCCGAGCTCGTCGGGGCCGTCGTTCAGCGGGTGGGCCAGGAGGAAGGGGTAGGGGCGGGCGGCGGAGCCCTCGGCATCCTCGGGCCGCACGATTCGCTCCCACGAGTCCGGTGTCGGATCCCACTGGCCGGTGATGCGGTGCGCCACCACCGCCGGGGGCAGCTCTGCCGCCCGGGCCAGCGCACGGGTCACCAGCTTCCGACCGGCGCCCACCCGGAATCCACCGGTGATGAGCTTGTGCCAGACCAGTCGCTCCCGGGTCCCGAAGCGGTTCCACGAGTCTACCACCACGTTGCGCTTCTCCTCGTCCTCCAGGTCGCGGAGGGCCAGGACCCGCTCGGCGGCCACCTCGCGGAGGGGAAGCTCGGTGCCACCCTCGGCCCGGGGCAGGAGAAGGGCCAGGGTCTCGGCCAGGTCGCCCACCTCCGCGTAGCAGGCCTCCACCATCCACAACGGGAGCCCCGTCTCCTCCGCCACCCAGCTCCGCAACAGCGTGGTGTTCACCGCCCGCTTGGCCCGCCGCCCGGAGAGGAACCAGAGCGCCCAGACCGCGTCGGCAGGGGGTGCCTCCCGGAAGTAGCGCTCCAGCGCCTCCACCTTGAGGGTGGTGCGGGTCGTGGCGTCCAGCTCGTGGTAGAGCTCGGTGAAGCGCTTCACGAGCCCGGGGCCTCCGTGCCTTCCGGAGCCTCCACCTCCTCGTCCACGGCCCCCTCGTCCACGTCGGCCTCACCCTCGTAGCGGGTGGGGAGCGACCAGGCATCCCAGCCGTTCTCCCGGAGCCAGCGGACCATGGGCTCCGTCTTGCCGTGGGTGAGCCCCACCCGCTCCGCCCCGCTCTCCCGCACCACCTGGAGGATCCCGTCCCAGTCGGCGTGGTCGGAGAGGACGAAGCCTCGATCCGCCGACCGCCGGCGACGTCGGCCCCGGACCCTCATCCAGCCCGAAGCGAAGGCGGTGGAGGGTCGGCCGAACTTCTTCATCCACCCGGGTCGTCCCCCCGAGGAGGGCGGGGCGATGACCAGCGCCTCCCCCCGGGTCTCCTTCGCCGCCTCCGTGTCGGCGTAGCGCGTCTCGGGGAGCTCGACCCCCGCCCTGCGATGGGCCTCGTTCATCTTCTGGACGGCTCCGTGGGCCAGCAGCGGCCCGGCCGAGGCGTCCACCGCCGCCAGGACGTGCTGCGCCTTGCCCAGCGCATAGGCGAAGAGGACGCTGGTGCGCCCTGCTTCCCGGTTCTCGCGCCACCAGTCGTCGATGGCCTGGTAGACTCCCTCGGGCTCCGGCCACCGGTAGACGGGGAGGCCGAAGGTGCACTCGCTCACCAGGGTGTGGCAGCGGACCACCTCGAAGGCCTCCGCCACCGGGTCGGGGTGCACCTTGTAGTCGCCGGTGACCACCCACACCTCGCCGTCCCTCTCCAGGCGCACCTGCGCCGAGCCGCGAACGTGGCCCGCCGGGTGGAGGGAGACGATGACCTCCCCGATGCGACGGGTCTCGGCCCAGTCCAGGGTCTCCAGCGAGATGTCGCCCAGCCGCTCCCGCAGGATGGCTTCGCCGGAGGCCGACGCCAGGTAGTGCTCCGAGCCCCAGCGGGCGTGGTCGGCGTGGGCGTGGGTCACCACCGCCCGCTCGACGCCACGCCAGGGGTCGATGTGGAAGTCCCCTGCCGGGCAGTAGAGCCCGTCCTCGGCGACCTGGACCAGGTCGCTCACGAGGCCGGGAGCGCCAGGACCACCGCCACCGGGACGCGCAGGAGCCAGGCCGCCGTGCGGATCCAGTTGGTACGCACGAGTCGGCGGTGGATCCGGTCGTCGAAGCCCTTGCCCAGACGTCCGTGATCCGGAGCCTGGAGGAGGGCCGTGGAGAGCCAGATCACCCCGAGGAGCGCCAGGCCAGCCCAGGCCAGGGGTCGCAGCGTCGGAGCCGGCGGCAGGGCGGCGAGCCAGGCGGCGGACGCCAGCTCCGGGACCATGAGGGGCACGACCACCCAGGAGGTACGGAGGGTGTGACCGCGCTGGTAGCCGGAGAAGGCGTCGGCGCCCACCCGCGCCTTCAACGGGTAGTGCACCACCTGCACGAAGAGTATGACGCCGGCCATCATGAGGGTGCTGACCAGGTGGATCAGCGCCGCGACCCCCGGGAGGACGACGGCCTCCGCGCTCACGCCAGAACCGACTCCACCACCGGACGCCCCCACCCGCTCCCCCGCCCCAGACGCACGGCCCCCGACGCCGTCGACGGGTCCACCCGCTGGCCACCCTGGCGAACGACCACCAGGTCCCGGTTGGCGAGCCGGCGGCCGGCGGCCCGGGCGGGCTCCAGGAGGGGTCGCCAGTCGTCGGGTGAGATGGCGCGGGCCACCTCGGAGGGGCAGAGGGTGACGTCGCCGCTCCGGTCCCGGAGCAGACGCACGATGGCCTCCTCCAGAAGCTGGTCCACGGGGTCGAGGCCGTTCCGGCGGCAGCGGGCGCTGCAGTATTTCACCTGCTCCCAGTCGTCGGCCCACTTCTTCCGCCACTCGAACCGGCGGCCACAGACGGTGCAGTGCTTGGATTCAGGATGGGTCATGGATGGCTGTACCAGTCGTCCCGTCGATGGTTCGGCCGTGTCCAGGGTGGAAACGAGCGCGCCACCCGGCCCTTGCGGGACGCGGGTGGCGCGGGCTGCCTCGTAACCGAGGGACCCTTGTATAATGGCTGAGCGCCGATGGACCTTCCGCAGTCCGTTCGAAGACGGCGTGACGTCCGGCCCAACAGGGGTAACCCTCTTGAATTGTTGTCGGCCCTCGTGTTGGGAGGCCAGCCCATTCGGCGCAGCGTTGCCGCCGCGTTCTGGTATCCGACGTAAACGGATGGCGCGCTCGTGTTCCGACCCGTATCACCGTACCGGGGAGCTACCCGTGATGAGCACCTTCTTCGACGCCGGGACTCGCGCCGAACTCGAGGCCCGACTCGAGCGCCTCACCCCGGACCACCGACGTCGCTGGGGGCGCATGTCCCCCCACCAGGCGGTGTGCCACCTCACGGACTCCTTCACGGCGGTCCTGGGCGATCGACCCCTCACCACCCCTCGGGTCCCCTGGTACGTCCGTACGGCCTTCGTCCGCTTCGCCGCCCTCACCCTCCCCCTCCCCTGGCCCAAGGGCGTGACCACCGCGCCGGAGATGGATCAGGAGGACGGTGGGACCCCGCCGGAGGACTTCGAACGGGACCGGGACCGCCTCCAGGCGGCCATGGAGCGCTTCGCCGCACGCGGCGGCGAGGGCCTGGAGCCCCATGTCGTCTTCGGGGAGCTCACCGCCGGGGAGTGGGGCCGCTGGGGCTACCGCCACACCGACCATCACCTACGCCAGTTCGGCGTCTGAGGGCGTGCGTCAGCCCACGTCCACCGCGTTCCGGGACCAGATCACCAGCACGCCACACGCCGACCCCATGGAGTTGAACCGCGCAGGTGCAGACGACGGACCGTCGTAGAGCTCCATGGCCTCGACCTCGTCCGCGGGCATGAGCTCGTCCAGGGACGGCATGGCCGGGTTCCAGTTCCCCCCCTGCCGCACGAGGATCCCGTCTACGTAGATGGCCGGCAGGCATCCTCCGGAGCCCCGGCCGGCCCGTCGGAAGCGCAGGAAGCGCCGGGTGGCATCCAGGGATCCGCGACCGGAGAGGGGGAGGGTGGCCAGGGTGGGCACGCGGTTCACGATGTCGCCGGTCTGGGAGAGGTTCATGGCCTCCAGCTCCGCCCGGTCGAAGAGCCGGCCCATCCCCTCCGCCCGCCGTCGATAGAAGCCGGCCAGCTCCAGGAAGCGCGGTCGGTACTCCACCTCCACCACCACGCCCTCCTCCAGCTCCACGGCCTCCGGAACCAGCCGGATCTCGACCTCCTTGGGGCCCTCCTCCACCTCCAGCGCGGAACTCGTCACCTCAGCGTAGCCCAACCGCCGGATGCGGACCCGGTAGGAGCCCGGCTGCGGCGGGCGGATGAGGAACCGCCCCTCGGCGTCGGTGAGGCGCTGGTCGAGGAGCTGGTCGTCCGGCCCCAGGAGCTCCACCGAGGCCGCCTCCAGCGGCCCGCCGGTGGCGGCGTCCACCGCTCGACCCAGGAGGAGCGACCCGCCGGGCAGACCGTCCTGCCGCCGCTCCTCCAACCCGCCGGAGACGACGAGCTCCAGGTCGGTGCGCACCGCGAGCCCGCCCCGGGTGACCACGCCCCGGAGTCGGGAGGCCGCTACCCCCAACACCGCCTCCACCTCCACATGGGCGCCGCTGGGGAGCCCGCAGAGCTGGTAGGAGCCGTCGGGCCCGGTGTAGGCCGGGGGCGGCTCCGTCCGCGCCACCCCGGTGGAGTCCACGACCCGCACCTCCACCCCCTCCAGGGGTCGACCGAAGCCGTCGCGTACGAAGCCCCCCAGGAGGCCGCCCTCGGGGTCGGGACACCCGAGGGCCAGAAGCCGTTCCAGGGGCGGTAGGACCAGGGCCACCCGGCTCACCGAGTCTGCGCTGACCTGGACGGGCTGCCAGCCGGGGTCGAGCTGCAGGCTGTCCAGCACCGGGTGCCGGAAGCGGAGGCGGTAGCTCCCGGGGGGTACGTCGTCCAGCGACCATTGGCCGTCGGCATCGGCCTGCGTCCGCCACGGCTGCCCGGCCACCTGGACCCTGGCACCGGCCAGCGGCCCTCCGCGGATGCTGTCGAGGACGACGCCCCGTAGGCTCCCGGTGGGGTCGTCGGCCCGCCAGACCAGATCGCCGGGCCCGGTGACGGAGAGCACACGGCGTACGGATTCCTGCACCGACCCGACCCGTACCTCTTCCGTGACGCGGCCTCCTGCGCCGACGGTCCGCTCCCGGACCAGGACCGGCGCCTGGATGGACCAGTCCCGCACCACCCAGCGGCCATCGGCCAACCCCAGAAAGGCGATCTCGCCCCGGGCGATCTCCCGTCCCGGTGGGGTTGGCGGGCCCGTGTAGCTGAAGTCGACCCGCTCCAGCCGCGCCGTCGCTCGGTCCAGGAGGAGCACGCCCCGGACGCCGATGCCGTCCCGGTCCTGCACCGGGTCGAAGGCCAACCCGATCCAGGAGGGCCGGTCCTCGGGGCCCTCCACCACCTGGAAGCAGTGCGTGGCGAGGAAGGCGTCGGAGAGGAGGAGGTCGGGGTCGGGACCGTAGTAGACCAGCAGGTCGTCCTCTTCCCGGACGAAGCCGCCTCGGGCCAGCTCCTCGGGGGCCAGCGTCCGGACCGAGTTGCCGCCCACCGCGCGCTCCTGCCGACGGCGCTCGTCGAGGACGGTCCGCCCCCGGGCGTCCAGGGTCCGCTCCACCCGCTCCAGCTCGAGACGGAGACCGGCCTCCCGCGCCGTCCAGGTGACAGCCTCCAGCGCCTTGCGTGCCTCGGACCAGACGAGTCGGGTGGCCCCCCCCTCGCCCTCCAGGCCGCACCGCCGGCGGGTCCCGGACAGGTCGAGACCGTCCAGACGGACGGGTTGGGGGGCAACCGGGACGTCCAGGCGGACCGGGGCCTCCCCGACCGCCTCCACAGGTCCGGCGCGTGTGGGGCGGAACCCGATGCGCTCCACCTCCACCTCGTATCGTCCAGGGCCCGGGAGTGCCAGGCGAAAACGACCATCACCGGCGGTGAGGTACCGGGTCCCGGTGGGCCCCTCCGAGGTGAACAGGCGCACCATGGCTCCAGGCACCGGGCGGTCGCTTCCGCTCTCGGTGACCCGTCCGGCCACCGACTGGGCCGCCAGCGCCGTGGGGGTCGACGCCACCTCCGCCATCCCGGCGAGGGCCAGGGCGACGGCGAGGATCCGCTGCATCATCAGCACTACATACCCCTTACGCCTCCGCAGCTTTCCCTCGTTCCGCCGCGATGGTCTCCGCCAGATGCTCCGGGACCGGCTCGTAGCCCGCGGCCGAGCGTGCATGGTGCCCCCGTCCGTGGGTCATGGAGCGCAAGGCCGCGGAGTACTTGTAGAGTTCGGCTTCCGGCACCAGCGCGCGGACGACGGTGCGCCCGGCCTCCGAGGTCATGCCCTGAACCCGACCGCGCCGGGAGGTGAGGTCGCCCATGACCTCGCCCATGAACTCGTCGGGGGTCACGACCTCCACCTCCATCACCGGCTCCAGGAGGATGGGACGGCATCGAGGCGCCACGGCCTTGAAGGCCAGGGACCCGGCGACCTGGAAGGCGATGTCCGAGGAGTCCACCGAGTGGTAGGAGCCGTCGAAGACCTCGGCGGCGAAGTCCACCACCGGGTACCCCGCCACCACCCCCTGGGCCGCCGCCTCCTGGATCCCCCGGTCCACCGAGGGAAGGTACTTGGAGGGGATGACCCCGCCCTTGATGGAGGTCACGAAGTCGTAGCCGTCCCCCCGTGGGAGGGGGGTCAGGCGGACGGAGCAGTCCCCGAACTGCCCGCGGCCACCGGACTGCTTCTTATGCCGCCCCTGCCCCTCGGCGGTGGCGGTGAAGGTCTCCCGGTAGGCGATGCGGGGCCGCTCGGGGACGACCTTCACCCCGTACTTCCGGGCCAGCCGCTCGAACTGGACCTGGAGGTGCAGCTCGCCCAGGCCCCGCGCCAGCGTCTGGTGGAGCTCCCCGTCGAAGACGGCGCGGAAGGAGGGGTCTTCGTCCTGCAGCCGCGGAAGGACCTCCCCGAGCTTGTCGTCGTCGGTGCGGCTCTCCCCTCGGATGGCCACCGCCGTGTCCGGGCGGGGGAATTCGATGCCGGGGAGCGCCACCGGGCGGGACGGGTCGCAGAGGCTGTCGTTGGTGTGGGTGTGCTTCAGCTTGGCCACCACGCCGATGTCGCCGGCGTGGAGCACCGGCACCTCCAGACGGTCCTTCCCCATCCCGATGCTCAGGTGATTGAGCTTCTCCTCAGCACCGTCAGAGGCGTTCACGACCTCCATCCCGTTCGTGACCTTGCCGGAGAAGACCCGGAAGTAGGAGAGCTCCCCCACGTGGGGTTCGGCGGCCGTCTTGAAGACCAGGGCCGCCAGCGTCTCGGCGTCGGTGGCGTGGACCTCCCGGTCCGCCCCGGAGTCCGGCACCGTCCCCGTTTCGGGGTGGGCTTCCCCGGGGTGGGGGCAGAGCTCTACCAGCTTCCGGAGGAGGGCGCGGACCCCCCAGGCACGGGTCGGAGCGCCGCAGAAGACCGGATGGACGTCCCCGGTGGCCATGCTCAGCGCCATGGCTTCGATGGCCTCCTCCCGGGAAATGTGTCCGCCCTCCAGATAGCTCTCCAGGAGCCTCTCGTCGGTGGTGGCCAGCGTCTCCTGGAGCTCGGTCTCCCATTCAGCCTCCTTCTCCTGGTAGGCCTCGGGGATGGCCACCTCGTCGTACTCCCCGCTGGTGGAGCCCTCGTGGTACAGGTGGGCCCGTTCGCTGAAGAGGTTGATGATGCCGGTGAAGTCGGGGCCTTCGCCCACGGGGATCTCCACCGGGAGGGCCTTCTCGGTGAGGAGGGCCTTGATCTGGCGGAAGACGCCCTCGAAGTCCGCCCGTTCCCGGTCCATCCCGGAGACGAAGAGGATGCGCGGGATGCCCCGCTCCTCGCAGTAGCGCCACACCCGCTCGGTGCCCACCTCCACCCCGTGGGTGGCGCTCACCACGATGACGGCGGCATCGGCGACCCGTACGGCGGCGCGGGCCTCCCCGGCGAACTCCAGGTAGCCGGGGGTGTCCAGCAGGTTGATCTTGGTGCCCTTCCAGACCGCGAAGGCCGGGGTGAGCTGGAGCGAGATCCCGTGGTCCAGCTCCTCCGGGGTGTGCATGGTGAGGGCGGTTCCCTCCTCCACGCTCCCCCGACGCCGGGAGGTCCCGGAGACGAAGCAGAGGGCGTCCACGAGGGTGGTCTTGCCGGATCCTCCGTGTCCCAGCACAGCCACATTCCGAATCCGCTCCGTAGGGTACTCCGACGGGCTGGCCGCCATGTCCGCTCCTGTGTCGGGGGGAGGGGACCACGCCGAACGGGCATCGGGGGACCCCGCGCTTCGGTGCGATTCCACTATGGAGCCGCACGACGTTCTCCAGCAAGCGAGGGCGGACGGCGCCTGGGGTCGCCCGTCGCCCTGGGTTCAGCGGGCGGCGTCGGCCTCGGCCTCGGTGGACACCACGACCCCTCGTGTCAGCTCCAGCACGAGGCGGTCCATGTCGTACACCTCGTCCAGCGCCTCGAGGATGGCCCGGATGTCCACCGTCACCGACCGGTTCCGCTCCGGCAGGTAGATGTAGTCGCCGGGCAGGCTCTCGATGTTGCCGTCGAAGACCACCCCCACGAGCTCCAGATCCCGGTCCAGCACCGGGGAGCCCGAGTTGCCTCCGGTGATGTCCACCGAGGAGACGAAGTTCAGCGGTAGGGAGAGGCGGAGGCGCTCCGGGGTGTCGCCGAGCCAGCGCTCCGGGAGGGACCAGGCGGGATCGTCCCCGAAGGAGAAGTGGCGGTCGTAGAGCCCGTAGAAGGTGGTGAAGGCCGGGGCGCGGGTCCCGTTGTAGGGGTAGCTCGCCACCCGGCCATCGGCGATGCGCAGAGAGAAAGTGGCGTCCGGGGGCACGTCGGTGCCGTAGACCTCGAACCTCGCCCGGCCCAGTTCGGCGGCCAGGACCTCCTCTTGCCCCTGGGCCGAGGACATGGCCCGGTTGTACTCCAGGAAGCCGGGGATCAGCCCCTGGAAGACCTGCATGGCCGGATCCTGCGGGGTCAGGGTCCCGGACCAGGCGGCCTCCACGGTGGTGGCCGAGTCCGAGAGCTGGCTCCCCTCCACCACCGCCTGGGCCGCCCCCGCCGGCGACCGACCGCGGAGCGCGGCCTGCACCGATTCGTGGTCCGACCCCAGATGCCGGCGCAGCTCATGGAAACGAGCCGCGAGGAGGGCCGCATCAAGC
>CAKZOQ010000363.1 GCA_937136445.1 uncultured Gemmatimonadota bacterium | reverse complement strand
GTCCTCCTGCACCGCCCCGTGAAGGAGGAGGTCGACCACCCGGACCACCGGCGCGGCCTGGATGGCCCGGGCGAGACGGTGCGCGTCGTCGCGCCGGACGTCGGTGTCGGGGAGGGAGGCGAGGAGCTCCCTCAGGTCGTCACCGTAGGCCTCCTCCAGTCCGGCTTCCACGGCGGAGGGTGGCGCGACCGAGGCTTCCACGCGTCGGCCGGTGAGGAAGCGGAGGTCGTCGACGGCGGAGAGGTCCAGCGGGTCCGCGGCAGCCACCCGGAGGCCCCGGCCCTCCAGGGCCAGGGGCACCACCCGCCGCGTTCGCGCCACCTCTTCCGGGACCAGCGCCACCGCCTCGGCATCGGGCCGGAGGGGAAGGGGAGCTTCCGGGAGACCGAGCTGGCGGGCGAGGCTGCGCGCCACGGCCTCCTCGGTGGCATTCCCGGTGCGCACCAGCAGCTCCCCGAGACGTTCTCCGGTGCTCCGCTGCTCCTCCAGGGCCGCCTCAAGGGCCGCGTCGTCCAGGACGCCGTCCTCCCGGAGGAGGCTACCGAGAATGCGGGAGGAGGCCTTCATGGCATCCAGTCTCGGCGATGGGTCCGGGCGGAGGCATGGCCGGAACGGCCTCAATCCCCGACCACCCCCAGGAACTCCAGGAGAGCCGGGGCGACGTCGGTGAGGTCCCGGAGTCGGTCGCCGAGGAGATCGCGGCCGGGGCCGGCGACCAGCCCTAGCGCCGGATTCCGGGTGTGCTCTGCGGTGACGTCCTCGATGTTGCCGTGGTCGCTGGCCACGACCAGGGTGCAGCCGGGGTCCAGCGATTCCACCAGACCGCCCAGGAAGGTGTCGAGGCGATCCAGCGCCTGGATGGCACCTTCCATGCCGCCCCGATGCCCGGCGGTATCGGTGGCGTAGTGGGCGAAGAGGGTCAACTCGTGCCGTCCGGCGATCAAGGCCAGGTTTCGCCCGGCCTCGGCAAGCGAGACCTCCGGCAGGTGCGCATGCCCGAGGTGCCGTCGCCAGCCTTCGTTGGTGAGACCGGTGGCCACGGCGTCTCCTTCGTCGAGGGCCTCCTCGTGCCGGGTGAGGAGGCCGGCGCCCCGGGCGGCGAGGGGCGGGCCTGCCACACGACGGGAGCCCCGTTCTCCCGGCCATCCCCGGGGGTAGGCGTTGGCGAAGGCCACGGAGCGACCGCCATCCGAAGCCCGACGCAGGAGGCTCCGTTCCTCGACGAGGGGGCGGAGGCGCACCGGGACCCAGGGGCCGAAGTGTCGACCAAAGAGGCGCGGGCCGTTCTCCCCGGTGAGGAGCGCGGTCTGTCCCGTGCCGCTCTGGGGGATCCCGTCCACGCCGAGGGTGGCGTCCAGGGGCAACCACCGGCCGGGGGCGTCCGGGTCGTGGCCGGGCTCACCCGCGGGTAGATACCCGCCCGTAAGCTTCCGGAGGGTGGGTACCGCCGCGCGCATCCAGGGATTCCGCTCTTCGTCCTCCTCCCCCATCCCCACACCGTCCACGAAGACCAGAACGACCCGTGCACTCATGGACCCGCCCACGGACCCGATGGTGCATGTGCCCGGGCACGGGGTGGACGATTCAGGGGGTGATGCTCTCGATCATGCGCTGCAGCGGCGTCTGAGAACTGCTTGAGAAGAGCGCCGCGAAGGAGCCGCGGATGAACGAGTCCGGACGGAGGAGGTCCAGGACGATGAGGATCAGGAACACGAGTCCGCCGGCGGCCAGGAGGACGCGACGGGACCGCTCCGGCCGCATCATGGCCGGGCTACCTTCCTCGGGGATGGACGGCGGGCCGGCCCAGCTTACTGGGCGGGTCGGAGGTCCACGGTGACCTGCGCCTGGACGTGGCCCATGTCGGACCGGTCCCGCATGC
>CAKZOQ010000362.1 GCA_937136445.1 uncultured Gemmatimonadota bacterium | reverse complement strand
ACATCCTCTTCATCGACGAGATCCACCGCCTTCGCCCCATCATCGAGGAGTTCCTGTACCCGGCGATGGAGGACTGGCAGGTGGACATCCGCCTCTCCGACGGGCCCAAGGCCCAGACCATGACCATGGCCATCGAGCGCTTCACCCTGGTGGGCGCCACCACGCGGTTCGGACTCCTCACGGCGCCCATGCGGGCCCGGTTCGGCATCGTCCAGCGGCTCAACTTCTATCCGCCGGAAGAGCTCACCACCATCGTCCGAAGAAGCTCCGAGATCCTGGAGGTGGAGACCACCGAGGACGGCGCCCGGGAGATCGCCAAGCGGTCCCGGGGAACGCCGCGGGTGGCCAACCGTCTCCTCCGCAGGGTCCGGGACTACGCCCAGGTCCGGGCGGACGGAATCATCGACAGCGAGGTGGCGCAGGCGGCGCTGGCCCTGCTCGACGTGGACGAGTACGGCCTGGACGAGATGGACGCCCGCATCCTCAAGACCCTCATCGAGAAGTTCAGCGGGGGCCCGGTGGGGGTGAGCTCCCTGGCCGTGGCGTTGGGCGAGGACGCCACCACCCTGGAGGAGGTCTACGAGCCCTTCCTCATCATGGAGGGCTTCCTCATGCGGACGCCCCAGGGCCGTGTGGCGACGCCCCGGGCCTTCAAGCGCTTCGGCTACACCCTCCCGGACGATCGGCCCACGGCGTGGGGCGGGCGGCGCGGAGGGGGCGAGGGGCAGGGAACGCTCTTCGAGCAGGACTCGTAGGGGCATCGGAGGGGTGACGCCGGACGGCACCAGGGTCTCGCACTACGACTACGAGCTCCCCGACCAGCGCATCGCCCGCTACCCGACGGAGCGCAGGGACCAAAGCCGGCTCCTCGTTCTTCCCGCCGACGGGGGAGCGCCCGAGCACCGGATCTTTCGGGAGCTTCCGGCCCTCATGGCTCCCGGCGACGTCCTCGTCCTCAACGAGAGCCGGGTGCGCCCGGCGCGCCTGCTGGGACGAAAGCCGACGGGGGCCGAGGCCGAGGTCTTCCTCCTCCGCCCCGCCGACGGCGACGATCCCCATCGGTGGGTGGCCCTGGTCCGGCCCGGATCGAAGCTGAAGCCTGGTCGCACCGTGGTGGTGGCCGACGACCTGCGGGTGGAGATCGAGGACTCGGCGCCCGGCGGGGGTCGGGTGGTGCGGCTGGTGACCGACGATCCGGTGGAGGAGGCGCTGGCCCGCCACGGCCACATGCCCCTGCCGCCCTACATCGACCGGGACGACGAGCCGCTGGATCGGGAGCGCTACCAGACCGTCTACGCCCGAGTCCCGGGCTCGGTGGCGGCCCCCACCGCCGGCCTGCACTTCACCGACGAGCTCCTGGCGACGCTCGAGGAGTCCGGCGTCCGTCGGGCGGCGGTGACCCTCCACGTGGGGGTGGGGACCTTCCGGCCGGTGGAGGCCGAGGACCCGGCGGACCACGACATGCACACCGAGCGCTACGAGGTTTCCCGGGAGGCGGCGCGGACGGTGAATGAGGCCCGGGCCGCCGGTGGGAGGGTCTGGGCGGTGGGGACCACGGCCATGCGGACGCTGGAGTCGGTGGCCGATGGGGAGGGGTGGATCCAGGCGGGCTCCGGGACGACGGATCTCTTCATCCGGCCGCCCTACGAACCCCGGGTGGTGGACTGCCTCCTCACCAACTTCCACCTGCCGCGCTCCACCCTCCTCATGTTGGTGGCGGCGGTGGCGGGGTACCGACGAACCATGGAGGCCTACGCCGAGGCGGTGCGGGAGGGCTATCGCTTCTACTCCTACGGCGACGCCATGGCGGTCGTCCGCCGGACCACCCGTGCCGAGCCTCGCCCCTCCGCGCCTCCTACTCCACCGACAAGACCTGCACCGTATCCACCCGGGTGGCTCGGTGCGCCGGAAGCCAGGCCGCGACGCCGCCCACGACCAGGACCAGGCCCGCCGTCACGAGGTAGCTGACGGGATCCGCACCCTCCACCTGGAAGAGGAGCCCCTCCAGGGTCCCCGCACCGGCAAGGGCGCCGGCCAGTCCCAGCACGATGCCGGGGACCACGAGTGTCGCGGCGTAGCGGAGGACCATCCCCTGCACCCGGACGGGCTCGGCGCCCAGCGCCATGCGGATGCCGATTTCCCGGCGTCGACTCACCACCGAGCTCGCCAGCACCCCGTAGGTGCCCACCAGCGAGAGGATGAGCCCCAGCCCGGCGAAGACCCCCATCAGGAGGGTGGCGAAGCGGTCCTGGGCCCGGGCTGCGCCCACCACCCGGTCCAGGCTCCGCGGTCGATAGAGGACGAGCTGCGGATCCAGCTCGCCCAGGCCCCGCCGCAGCTCCGGGAGGAGCGTCGAGGCATCCCCCTGGGCCTTCACGGTCTGGATGAGCGCCCAGTTCCGGTTCTCGGAGAACTGCTCGTGGGGGATGTAGGTGTGAGGGGTGACCCGGCCTCGAGCGTCCACCGGCACGTCCTCCACCACCCCCGCGATCCTGCGCGGCGTGCCGGCGGCCTGCACGAGCCGACCCACCGGATCCAGCCCCCCGAAGACCTCGTCCGCCAGACCGGCGCTCAGCCACGCCACCGGCTCGGCCTCCAGGTCCACCTCCTCCGGGGTCCGTCCCCGGAGTACCTCGAGGCCCACCGAGGCGAAGTAGTCCCCGGTGAAGAAGCGCATGTCCGAGCTGGTCCAGCCCCCGGCGCCCTCGCCTGGGCCGTCCAGGGCATCGGGATCCACGAAGACCCCCCAGATGTGATACCGCCCATTCATGGGGAGCCAGGAGACGGCGCCGGCGGACGCCACGCCGGGCAGCGCCTCGGTCCGCTCTCGCAGTCGGTCGTGGAAGGTCTGGCGGTCCGCACCCTCGGGGTAGCGGGCGCCGGGCAGGTGGACCTCGTAGGTGAGCACCCCCTCCGGCTGCACCGAGAGAGGGACGTCCCGCAGGGAGGCGAAACTCCGGGCCAGGAGCACCCCGCCGGTGACCAGGACCAGCGCCGCCGCCACCTGGGCCACCACCAGCCCGTCGCGGATCCGCCCGCTCCCCCGGGCCCCGGTGCTGCTTCGGT
>CAKZOQ010000361.1 GCA_937136445.1 uncultured Gemmatimonadota bacterium | reverse complement strand
TTCCCCGTCATGTGGCCGATGAGGAAGCCGAACCAGATGAACCCCGTCACGGCCATGAGGACCTTCTTCCCCACGGTGGACTGGTAGAGGGCTACGACCCGACGCATCGCGACTCCTGTCGTGAACTCGTGGCCCGCGCCGGGGACTCGGCCCCCGCGTCAGGAGCCACGTCGAAAAAGAGGATGGTTCCGAGTCAGTCGAGGTTCTCGAGCGTCTCGACGGTCGTGCGCACGTGCTCGGCGCTGGTCTCCAGCTCGGCCTGCTCCTCGTCCGTGAGATCCACCTCGATGATCCGCTCCAGGCCGTTCTCGCCCAGGAGGCAGGGCACCCCGAGGTACAGATCGGAGAGGCCGAACTCGCCCTGGAGCCACGCGGCACATGGCAGGATGCGGCGCTTGTTCTTCACGATGGCTTCGGCCATCTGCACCGCGGAGGCTGCCGGCGCATAGTAGGCGCTGCCGTCCTTCAGGTGACCGACGATCTCACCACCGCCCTTCCGGGTCCGCTCCACCATGGCGTCGATGCGTTCCTGGGAGGCGAGCTGGGCCAGCGGGATCCCGCTGACCGAGGTGTAGCTGTGAAGGGGCACCATGGTGTCGCCGTGGCCGCCCAGCACCAGGGCCTGGATGTCCTCGACGCTCACGTCCAGCTCCAGGGCGATGAAGGACCGGAACCGCGCCGTGTCCAGCACGCCGGCCATTCCGATGACCCGCTCCCGGGGAAAGCCCGTGGACTCGAGGGCCACCTGGGCCATCACGTCCAAGGGGTTCGTCACCATGATGACGATGGAGTCCGGCGCCACCCGCTTGATCTCCTCCGAGACGGAGGCGATGACCCGGGCGTTCGTCTTCAGGAGGTCGTCCCGGCTCATCCCGGGCTTCCGGGCGATGCCGGCGGTCACGATGAAAATCTCGGAGTCCGCGGCGGCGTCGTAGCCCTGGGATCCGGTGATGCGGGTGTCGAAGCCCTCCACCGGAGCACTCTCCCACTGGTCCAGTCCCTTCCCCTGGGGGATGCCCTCGGCGATGTCGACCAGGACCACTTCCTGGGCGAGTTCCTTCATGGCGAGGAGCTGGGAGCAGGTGGCGCCGACATGGCCGGCTCCGACGACGGTGATTTTCTTCGCACTCATGGCGTGGACAGCTGCCTTGCGGAGGGAGGAGAGGAGTGCCGCGGACGGATGTCGCGGCCACCCGAGTCTATAGTGGGCGTCGGGTCGAAACTACCCCCGACCCCGAGAAACGTGCAGCGGATTCGGCGGTGGGGCAGCCGACGGCGGTGCGACCGCTCAGCCGCCGGTCTGGGAGAGGGCCACCAGGCCGCCGGAACCCACGTCGCTGCCCTGCACCAGGTGGTGCCGCTCCGGCTTCACCCGGAGGGTATGTTCGATGTGCGGCCGCAGATCCTCGCCTCGGCGGAGGGGGTCCCGGAGGTTGGTCTGCAGCGAGCCGAAGAGGCAGGGCCGGAGCTGACCGTCGGCGGTGAGCCTCATCCGGTTGCACCGCTCACAGTAGTTGTGGCTCATGGGCGTGATGACGCCCACCGTTCCAGGGGCGTCCGGGAAGCGGTAGTAGGTCGCGGGGCCGTTTCCCGGCGGGCCTTCCACCGGCTCCAGCGTGTCGATCGCGCGGAGCCGCCGAAGCGCGTCCCGGCAGCTGAAGAACTTGCCCCCGCTGATCTCCAGGTTCGCGGAGGTGGGCATCACCTCGATGAAGCGGACGTGCCAGGGGCGTTCGCGGGTGAGGGCGGCAAAGGCCTCCACCTCGTCGTCGTTGACGCCGGCCATGAGGACGACGTTCACCTTGATGGGCGTGAAGCCCGCAGCCTCGGCGGCAGCGAAGCCCGCCATGATCTTCCGGAAGGAATCCGGCCGCCGCGCGATGCGGTCCACCCGCTCCGGCTGCAGCGAGTCCAAGGAGATGTTCACCCGCTGGATTCCGGCCTCGGCCAGCTCCTCGGCGAAGCCCTCCAGGAGCACGCCGTTGGTCGACAGCGAGAGGTCTTCGATGCCCGGCACCTCCGCGATCCGACGAACGAGCTCCGGCAGATCCCGACGGACCAGGGGCTCGCCCCCGGTGATGCGAACCTTGCGAAGCCCCATGGGCGCCATGACCCGGAGGATGGACTCGATCTCCTCGTAGGAGAGGAGCTCGTCCCGACGGAGCCAGTCCATCCCCTCCAGCGGCATGCAGTAGGTGCAGCGCAGGTTGCACTTGTCGGTGACCGAGACCCGGAGGTACTCCACCCGTCGGCCGAAGGAGTCCTTCATCACCTCGGGGTTCATGCCCCCCTCCCCTGCTCCACGGATTCGTGCGTCCGGGTGACGTCGTCGGCAGCCCCGGTCCCCGGCGGCGTGCGTCCGGCGACCCAACCCTCCTGGCCGTCCACGTACTCCTCCTTCTTCCACACCGGTAGGCGCTTCTTGATCTCCTCGATGACGTACCGGACGGCGTCGAAGGACTCCTGACGGTGGGGACTGGCGGAGACGATGACCACGCTGGCCTCGCCGATGGCCAGGCGCCCGATGCGGTGCTCCACCCACACCCGGGGGCTGCCCAGCTCCTCCGCCGCTTCCCCGGCGATGGCCAGGAGCACCTCGTGCGCCATGTCGACGTAGGCGTCGTAGCGCATGCCCATCACCGCTCGTCCATCGGCGTGGTTGCGCACGACGCCCACGAAGAGGAGGAGTGCACCGTCGGCGTCGGTCCGCGCCGAAGCCAGGGCGGCGGCCGCATCCAGGGGCTCGGTGGTGATCCGGGCATGGATCCGGGCGGGCTGGGGCTCCGGAACCACCTCAGCCTCCGGCCACGGGCGGAATGAAGGCAACCTCGTCGTCCTGGGCCAGGGGTCGGGAAAGGGGTGCGTACCTCCGATTCACCGCCACCGCCGGCGCCTCGGGCAGCTCGGAGAGACCCCCGCCGCGCTCCCGGAGCGTGCGGACCAGGTCCTGGACCCGGGCGCCCTCCTCCAACTCCACCGGCAACTCAGGTGTCCCGGCGAGGTCGCGGTAGGAAGCGAAGAAGAGGGTGCGGACGGTGAGGCTCATGCGACGTCGGTCGGAAGGAC
>CAKZOQ010000360.1 GCA_937136445.1 uncultured Gemmatimonadota bacterium | reverse complement strand
GGCGACCACCGAGATCTACACTCTTTCCCTACACGACGCTCTTCCGATCTGCCTTCGGGATCCACTCGGAGAACTTCGCCCTGAAGCAGGGGGTCCATCCCATGGACCTCATCCCGTCCAACGTCCGCAACTTCACCCGCCAGCTCCGGCGCACCGGCGGCATGTTCGACTGGGACCACACGGTGGACACCACCCAGCCCGAGTACTACCGCTGGACCCAGTGGGTCTTCCTCCAGCTCTTCAAGGCGGGGCTGGCCGAGCAGAAGGAAGCGCCGGTCAACTGGTGCCCGTCGTGCAAGACGGTGCTGGCCAACGAGCAGGTCATCGCCGGGGAGTGCGAGCGGTGCGGGACGCCGGTGGAGCAGCGGCGCATCGCCCAGTGGTTCTTCAAGATCACCGACTACGCCCAGCGCCTGCTGGACAACCTGGAAGAGATCGACTGGTCGGAGACCACCCGGAAGGCCCAGAAGAACTGGATCGGACGGAGCCAGGGGGCCCAGCTCTCCTTCCCGATCCTGGATGGAGGCGAGGCCGCCGACGCCCGGGAGATCGAGGTCTTCACCACGCGCCCGGACACCATCTTCGGCGCCACCTATATGGTGCTCTCGCCCGAGCACCCGCTGGTGGAGGAGATCACCACCGCCGAGCAGGCGGACGAGGTCCAGACCTACCAGGCCGAGGCCGCCAAAAAGGACCTTGTGGCTCGGCAGAAGGTGGACAAGACCAAGACCGGCGTCTTCACCGGAGCGACCTGCCGCAACCCGGCCACCGGCCAGGCCATCCCCGTCTGGATCGCCGACTACGTGCTCATGGAATACGGCACCGGCGCCATCATGGCGGTCCCGGGCCACGACGAACGGGACTTCGAGTTCGCCACCGAGTTCGACCTCCCCATCGTGCGGGTGGTGGCGGGAGAGAATGCGGACGCCGAGACGCCGCTGGACGAGGCCTACACCGGCGAGGGCAGGCTGGTGAACTCCGGGGACTTCGACGGGATGCCGGCCAAGCCCGAGGGCGTGGAGGCCATCACCGCCTGGCTCGCCGAGGAGGGGCGCGCCGAAGCCCGGATCAACTACCGCCTCCACGACTGGTGCATCTCCCGGCAGCGGTACTGGGGCCCGCCCATCCCCATCATCCACTGCGAGGCGTGTGGTCCGGTGGCCGTTCCCGAGGACGACCTCCCGGTCGAGCTGCCCCGGGTGGAGGACTTCGCCCCGGACGACTCCGGCGTGAGCCCCCTGGCGCGCGTCGAAGCGTGGTACCGGACCACCTGCCCCGAGTGCGGCGCCGACGCCCGACGGGAGACCGACGTCAGCGACACCTTCCTGGACTCGGGCTGGTACTTCCTGCGCTACCCCTCCACCGACTTCGACGACAAGCCCTTCGATCAGGTGATGACCAAGCGGTGGCTCCCGGTGGACACCTACATCGGTGGCAACGAGCACGCGGTGCTGCACCTCATGTACGCGCGCTTCCTCACCATGGTGCTCCACGATCTGGGCCACCTCACCTTCGAGGAGCCCTTCAGCGTCTTCCGCGCCCACGGCCTCATCACCCACGAGGGCGCGAAGATGAGCAAGAGCAAGGGGAACGTGGTGCTCCCGGACCCCATCATCGACGAATACGGGGCCGACACCTTCCGGATGTACCTCATGTTCCTGGGTCCCTTCGAGGAGGGCGGCGACTACCGGGACGACGGCATCCAGGGACCCTTCGGCTTCCTGCATCGCCTCTGGGACACCGTGAAGGCAGCGGCGGACGGGGACGCCGACCCCGAGGTGGAGCGGAAGCTGCACCAGACCATCCGCCAGTGCACCGAGCAGATCCCGGCGCTGGGCTACAACACCTCCATCGCCGCCATGATGGAGTACCTCAACGTGCTGCGAGCCGGCGGACGCACGGCGACCCGCCCCGAGGTGGAGCCCCTGGTCTGCCTGGTGGCCCCCTTCGCCCCCCACATCGCCGAGGAGCTCTGGGAGAAGCTGGGCCACTCGGACAGCATCTTCGAGGGGGCGCGCTGGCCCGACTTCGACCCGGAGAAGCTGGTGGAGGAGACGGTGGAGGTAGCCGTCCAGGTGAACGGCAAGCTGCGAGGCACCGTCGAGGTGGCGCCCGGCGCCCCCGACGGCGAAGTCACCGCCGCCGCCCGCGCCGAGGAGAATGTGGCCCGCTACCTGGAAGACGCCACCGAGCGCCGCGTCATCGTGGTGCAGGATCGGCTGGTGAACTTCGTCGTCGGCTAGGTCCGTGCGCCCTCGCATGCGTCTCCTCCTCGAGCACATCGAGCTCTGTCTCAGTCTGGCGGGGCTCGCCATCGTCTGGCTGGTCCCCGCTTTCCTGTTCACGGGACGAAACGCCTGGCAGGACCAGCCGCTCCGCTCCGGGTGAGCCCCACCCCCCACCCCCCGAACCCCCTGCGAGAACTCCGCATGGACCCCCGACAACTCGCCATCGACGCCATCCGCGTCCTCTCCATGGACGCGGTGCAGGCCGCCGCATCCGGCCACCCCGGCACGCCCATGGCGCTGGCCCCCGCGGGCTACCGCCTCTTTCACAAGCACCTTCGGCACGATCCGGCGCACCCGGATTGGATGGACCGGGACCGGTTCGTGCTCTCGGTGGGGCACGCCTCCATGCTCCTCTACTCGCTCCTGCACCTGAGCGGGTATGAGGTCTCCCTGGATGAGCTGAAGGACTTCCGCCAATGGGGGGCACCCACCGCCGGACACCCGGAGCGCGGCCACCTCCCGGGCGTGGAGACCACCACCGGGCCGCTGGGCCAGGGCGTGGCCAACTCGGTGGGGATGGCCATGGCGGAGCGCTGGCTGGCGCACCGCTTCAACCGGCCCGGGCACGAGGTCGTGGACCACATGACCTGGGCCTTCTGCTCCGACGGAGACGTCATGGAAGGGGTCTCCCACGAAGCCGCGGAGCTCGCCGGCCACCACCGGCTGGGGAAGTTGGTCTGGGTCTTCGACGACAACCGCATCACCATCGAAGGAGACACGGACCTCGCCACCTCGGTGGACCACGCCCAGCGAATGGCCAGCTACGGCTGGCACGTGCTCGACGTGGACGACGGGAACGACCTGGATGCCCTGGACGAGGCCTTCCAGGCGGCCCGGGACGAGACCGAGCGACCCACCTTCATCGTCCTCCGGACCGTCATCGGGTACGGCAGCCCCAACATGGCCGGGAGTGAAGCCACCCACGGAGCGCCGCTGGGCGCCGACGAGGTGGAGGCCACCAAGAAGAATCTGGGCTACCCGTCGCTGGAGCCCTTCCACGTCCCCGACGAGGCCCGGAAGCACTGGGCGTCCGTCGCCACCCGCGGCGCCGAGCTGGAGTCCGACTGGCAGGCCCGCTGGGGAGCGTACCAGGCGGAGTTCCCGGAGCCGGCCGCCGAGCTGGAGCGGGTCATGCGGGGTGAGCTCCCGGACGGATGGGACGCGGAGATCCCCGACCTCTCCTCGGTGGAAAAGGCCGATGCCACCCGGGGCTGGTCCGGCGCCGTCCTGCGGGGGGCCGCCGCCTGCATCCCCGAGCTTCTGGGGGGCTCCGCCGACCTGGGCGGCTCCAACAAGACGGACATCAGCGGCGCCGGCTCCTTCCTCCCCGAGTCCCCGGACGGACGGATCGTCCACTTCGGGGTACGGGAGCACGCCATGGGTTCCCTCATGAATGGAATGGTGCTCCACGGGGGCCTGCGCCCCTTCGGCGGGACCTTCCTCATCTTCAGCGACTACATGCGGCCCGCCATCCGGCTGGCGGCGCTCATGGGACTTCCCACCACCTACGTCTTCACCCACGACTCCATCGGACTGGGCGAGGACGGGCCCACCCATCAGCCCATCGAGCAGCTCGCCACCCTCCGGGCGATCCCGGATCTGGTGGACCTCCGGCCCGGAGACGCCGCCGAGGTGGAGATCGCCTGGCGGGTGGCGCTGGAGCAGACCGACCGCCCCACCTTCCTCTCGCTTACCCGGCAGAAGGTACCGGTGCTTGCGCGGGGGGGGGACGGACTCGCTTCCGCCGAAGGGCTGCGGCGGGGCGGCTACGTCCTGGCCGACGCCCAGGCCTCGGACCTCCAGGTGATCCTCCTGGCCAGTGGAAGTGAGCTGGCGCTGGCGGTGGAGGCGCGCCGGACGCTGGAGGCCGAGGGTGTGGGGACCCGGGTGGTCAGCCTGCCGAGCTGGCGGCTCTTCCAGGGCCAGCCCGCCGACTACCGCTCGGAAGTCCTCCCGCCGGAGGTGTCCGCCCGGGTGAGCGTGGAGGCCGCCACGACCTTCGGGTGGGAGCGCTGGCTGGGTGCCGAGGGACGGTCCGTGGGCATCGACCACTTCGGGGCTTCGGCCCCTGCGGAGCGGCTCTTCCAGGAGTTCGGCTTCACCGCCGAGCGTGTGGCGCAGGAGGCACGCGCGGTCCTGGGCTAGAAGCCGTCCCCACGGCCCGCCCGAGCGATGCGGAGGAGCTCGTCGGCGGGAAGCTCCCCCACCAGCGCCTGCTCCACCCGGGGGCTCGACCAGGTGACCACCGGCAGCAGTCCGCCCGGCGCCACCGATGAGGCGTCGGAGAGGCGGGGGGCCCGCACCTCCGCCTCCATGCGGGGCACCAGG
>CAKZOQ010000359.1 GCA_937136445.1 uncultured Gemmatimonadota bacterium | reverse complement strand
GGGTGGGGAGGTCGAAGTCGAAGGCGGCGCTCCAGTAGGGGTGGTTCGCCTCCCGGGGGAGCCCCGCAGAATGGGTGAGGATCCGCTCCACGGTGATGGGGGGCGAGCCTGGCCACCGCTGCTCCAGGTCGAACCAGGGAAGGTGGTCCGAAACGGGGTCGTTCAGCGCCAGGAGGCCCTCGTCCCGGAGCTGCATCACCCCCACCGAGGTGAAGAGCTTGGAGATGGAGCAGATGCTGTAGAGGATCTCGGAGGTCGCCGCCGTCCCCTCCTCAGGGTGCGCCATCCCCCAGGCGGCGTCCCATACGGTCTCCTGGTCGTGGACCACCGCGGCGCTGAACGAGGGGATCCGCTCGTACGCCTGCTGGGCCTCGAGCCAGGTCTCCACCACGGCGACGGCCTCCTGGACGCCCGGGTCCGTGGCGAGCTGGGCCGCGACCGGAGAACGTCCGAGGCCGGACACGGTGAGGAGCCCGACCAGGACGAGGACGGGTACGGAGGGACGGAGCGACGGCATGGCGACCTCGTGGCTGGGACGCGATGGGGATGCCCGCAAGATGGGGAAGGCCCGCGATGCCTCGCCAGGCTGCTGGTCGGAGTGGGCCGCTACCCGCCCCGGACCCGCTCCAGCCGCTCCCGCAGGTCAGGATCGTCCGGGGTCAGCTCCAACGCCCGCTCGTAGAACGCCGCCGCCTGTCCCGTCGCCCCCTCCGCCGCCGCCAGGTCACCCAGCCGTGCCCACCCCGGGCCGAACCCCGGGTGGTGCTCCACGTTCAGGAGGAGGAAACGTCGGGCCGTCGCCGTATCCCCCCGGGCCAGGAAGCCGGCCCCGAGGGCGTCCACCGTGGGGGCGCGGAAGTCGTAGGCAGGTCCGCCGTAGTGCTCCGCCCGGAGGGACTGGAAGCGGGCGAGGGCCTCCGCCCCACCGCCCGACTCGTAGGCCTCGTCCACCGCCTCCGAGAGGACCTGGGGGCGAGGCTTCCCGGCGTGGCAGGGGTGGCACCACATGTTTACCCCGTCCACCCCCGCCTGCAGGTCCATCTCGCCCAGGTGGTCGTTGATGTCGCCGAGCATGCGGAGCATGGCCCGGGCTCGATCCTTGTTGGGGTTGTCGTCGGACACGAAGTCGTAGGTGGAGAGCGGGGCGCCCTCCTCGCCCACGTGGCAGTGGGAGCACCGCACGCCCAACGCGCCGGTGAAGCCCCGCATGACGGCGGCGATGCGCTCCCCGGAGAAGTCCGCTGGAAGCTCCTGGAGGTTCTCGCCCCGCTCGGGCCAGGGGGACTGCGCCTCCGCGGGGGCGGCCGCGAAGGGGAGGACGTGGAGGAGGCCCGTGGCCAGGACGGTACGGACGAGTCGGGCGGGGCCGCCACGACGGTGGAGGCAGGCGACGGAGGTGGAGCGGACCATGGACAGGGTGCCTCCCGGGCATGAGACGACATCGGCGTGTCTCTGCATACGGGCGGGACGCCATCCGCCTGTCCGACCACCGTGACGCCCCCGCCACGGACGACGACTCCCGACCCCCGGGGCCCCCGCGATATCTTTGGAATCGCCGCACGCCGTCCCACTCCACCCCCGCGACCCATGCGAGCCACGGTCCTCATCCTGCCGATCCTCCTCGGCGGCCTCGGCTTCACCGCCTCCGACCCCGAGCCGGCGCCCCATCCAGGCCCCGTGCCGGAGACGGCCCCTGGAAGCGAGGCTGCTGCGGCAGCGGTATGGGGCTCCGACGGCCACCAGATGGCCGCCCGCACGGCCGCGGCTGGGCTCCCCGGCTCCATGCCCGAGTTCTTCCTGGAAGCCGGACCCATGCTGGCCTACCTGAACCCCGAGCCCGACCGGTGGCGGAGCCGAACCCAGATCGCCATGGACCAGGCGTGGAACTACGGCCACTACATCGATCTGGAGAACATCCCCGAGGGGTCCGGGGCGCTGAGTGCCGAGCACCGCTACGAGTTCCTGCGCATCCTCTACGACGCCGGGGTGGAGCGTCCGGAGCAGTCGGTGGGCTTCCTCCCCTACCGCATGCTGGAGCTCTACCAGCGCCTGGTGGCGGAGTGGCGACTCTGGCGGGCGGCACCTCCGGGGGAGCGGGCCTGGGTGGAGATGCGGATCCTCAACGACGCCGGCATCCTGGGGCACTACGCCACGGACGCCTCCCAACCCCACCACACCACCATCCACTTCAACGGATGGGACTCCGATGCCCCCAACCCCCGGGGGTACACCTACGCCCGGGACTTCCACGGTCGGTTCGAGTCCGACTTCGTCTCCGCGCACATCGAGCAGTCCGAGGTGGATGCCGCCGCCGAGCCCGGCGTGCGCTCGGTGGTGGGCGCCGCACGGGAGGCCATCTGGGACCATGTGCAGGAGACCCACGGCCTGGTGGTGACGCTCTACGAGCTGGAGCAGGCCCACGGCTTCGATCCGGACGCGGCCTCGCCGCATCCCGAGCTGGAGGCCTTCGCCGCCGAGCGCCTCGCCGCCGGCGCCGACATGCTGCGGACGCTCTGGTGGTCGGCCTGGCTGGAGAGCGCGGAGCCCGAGCCGGAGGGCTGACCGGAGGCGACGAGGGGACCTCACCCGCCCTGGCTCGCGCAGGCAGATGGTAGAGAAACCTTGCGCCACACGCCGGCGTCGGTGCCTAGTGAAGCGGGCGAAACTCGTGTGGACGGGAGGTGGGCATGACGAGGCAGGACGACGACGGCGGGCCCTTCGAGGCCATCGACTCCAAGCTCACCATCTATGCGCTGGCCAACAGCATGGACCTCGTGAAGGAGCCGAGCCGGCGCCGACTCACCTGGTACGAGGACGGACGGGAGCGAGGCGTCCTCATCGACGCCCCGGAGAACGACGTCTACCCCATCCGGGTGGGTGCCTGGAAGGTCGGGGCCCAGGAACCGCTGGCCACCGAACCCCTGACCCGCATCGCCGGGACCCAGCAGCTTCTGGACCGCCTCTCGGAGGTGGTGGAGGAAGGACGGAGCCGGGCGTCGGAGTTGTGAGTCGGCGACGGCGCCCATGAGCGAGGACCGCACCGACCTTCCGACCCTCGACCTCCTTGAGGACGCCGTCACAGGGTGCCGCCGCTGTCCGCGGCTGGTGGCGTGGCGCGAGAAGGTGGCGAAGAAGAAGCGCGCGGCCTTCGCCGACCAGGACTACTGGGGCCGCCCCGTCCCAGGCTTCGGAGACCACGAGGCCAGGGTGCTGGTGGTGGGCCTGGCCCCGGCGGCCCACGGCGCCAACCGCACCGGGCGCATGTTCACCGGCGACCGCTCCGGAGACTGGCTCTACCGGGCGCTGCACCGAGCCGGCTTCGCGAACCAGCCCACCTCCGAGGACCGGGGCGACGGCCTGGAGCTCACCGACGCCTTCGTCACCGCCGGAGTCCGCTGCGCCCCTCCGGCCAACAAGCCCACGCCGGAGGAGCGCCGGACCTGCCGCCCGTTCCTGGAGCGGGAGCTGGACCTCCTGGACTCGGCGGAGGTGGTGGTCTGCCTCGGCGGCTTCGCCTATCACCTGATCATGCGGATCCTCACGACGAGGCGCACCGACGTGCCGGTGCCCCGTCCCCCCTTCGAGCACGGCGGAGAGGTCGCCCTGGACGGGCTCACCGTGCTGGCCTCCTACCACCCCAGCCAGCAGAACACCTTCACCGGCACCCTCACCGAAGAGATGTTCGACGCCGTGTGGACCCGCACCCGTGAGCTCCTGGAGGGCTGACGGTACGTTGCGAGACGCCGGCCCTCGCCGGCACCTTGGCGGCCGTCCATCGGTCCCCCCTGCCCCTTCTGTCCATGTCTGCAGCCTGCCCCCGTCTCCAGCCTCGCGTCGCCACCCTCCTGGCCGCCCTCCTCCTGGCTGCCCTCGTCCCCGGTACCCACCTCGAGGCCGAGCTCGGCGCCCAGGAGATCGGTGGGGTGGAGCTCATGGAGGTCACCATCACCGAGGTCCACCGGGGCATGCGGCAGGGCGGCCTGACCGCTCGGGCGCTGGTGGAGGCCTACCTGGAGCGCATCGTCGCCTACGACGAGCGGGGGCCGACGCTGAACAGCCTCATCCGATTGAACCCGGATGCGCTGGATCGGGCCGACTCGTTGGACGCCGTCCTCCAGCGGACCGGAGCACTGGTGGGTCCCCTTCACGGCATCCCCGTCATCCTGAAGGACAACTACGACATGGCCGGCCTCCCGACGACGGCGGGATCGGCCTCCCTGGCGGAGAGCTTCCCGGCCGACGACGCCTTCCAGGTCCGGCGGATCCACGAGGCCGGCGCCATCGTCCTGGCCAAGTCCAACCTGGCCGAGTTCGCCTTCACCGCCTTCGAGACGGTGGGGAGCATGCTTCCGGGGTGGACCTTCAACCCGTACGCCCTGAACCGCGTCCCGGCGGGGAGCAGCGGAGGGACCGCCGTGGCGGTGGCGGCCAACCTGGGGCTGGTGGGGCTCGGCACCGACACCGGCAACTCCATCCGGGGGCCCTCGAGCCACACGGCCCTGGTGGGCATCCGTTCCACCATGGGACTGACCTCCCGGGACGGGATCGTGCCCCTCTACCTGCACCGGGACATCGGCGGCCCCATGACCCGCAGCGTGGAGGACGCGGTGCGGGTCTTCGACGTCCTGGCCGGCTCCGATCCGGCGGACGCCGTCACCGCCGAGGCCGACGGCCGCCGGGCCTCCTCCTACCTGGACGCCCTCTCCACCGACATCCGAGGGATGCGGCTGGGCGTCGCCGGACAGCTCGCCTACACCGAGACCGCCGACCCGGAGATCATCCGGCGCTTCGACCAGGCCCTGGTGGACCTGGAGGCGCTGGGCGCCACGGTCGTGCGGGACTTCGAGATCCCGGGGCTGGACTCCCTGACGGAAGGGGTCTGGAACTGCCCGCGCTTCCGCTACGACCTGGAGAACTACCTGGCCACCCTGCCTGACGCACCCGTGACCACCCTCCAGGAGATCCGCGACGGTGGCGACGTCCACGTCACCGTCCTCCCGCGGGTGGAGCGTTTCCTCGAGTTCGAAGGGACGCCGGAGACCCACGAGGGGTGCGTGGCGGGCGACGCCGCGGAGGAACGGTTGCGGGCGGGGGTGCGCGACGCCATGGGCGAACACGACGTCGTGGCGCTCCTCTATCCTACCTGGAACAACCCGCCCCGGCTGGTCGGCGACCTGAGCTCGCCCCACGGGAACAACTCGCCCATCCTCTCCCCTCCCACAGGCTTCCCGGCGATGACGGTGCCCATGGGATGGGTGCGTCAGGGGACGCTGCCTGCTGGGCTCCAGATCTACGGGGACGCCTGGAGCGAGGAAACCCTCATCCGGGTGGCCTACGCCTACGAGCAGGCCACCCACCACCGGAAGCCGCCTCCCACCGCCCCACCCCTCCGGCGCTAGCCGTCCGGGAGGAGCCCCGGGTACCACTGTCGCAGGAAGACCTCCACCGCCGACGCCAGCACGCCCGCGTAGGTCGTCCGGTTCTCCGGGGTGTCCCGCAGGCCATCGAAGTGGTGCTCGAGCTGGATGCCGGAGACGGTGCCTCCGTCTCGTGAGCCGTGGCGTCGGGTGGAGTAGCCCCCAGTGAAGTAGGGCTCACCCGCCGGGTCGGGCTCCGACGGCGAGGGCACCGCCCGCACCCCCCGTGCCTGCAGGAGCGCCCCCAGGCTCTGCTCTCCCCGCACCACCTCCGTGAGGGAGGCCCCCGACGACGCCACCAGCGCCCGGACGCTGCTCTCCGCCGCCAGGCTCCCGGAGGCCAGCTCCTCGTCCGATCGCCCCAGCTCGTCGGCGCTGAGGAGGTAGCCCAGCTCCACCCGGTCCACCGGGTGGCCGTGGCCGTGGATGTCCAGGTAGAGGCCCGACCCGTAGCCCCGGGCGACCAGCGCCCGGGCGGTGTCCACGAACCCGTGGTACTCCTGCCAGGCGTGCTCGGCGAAGGGGTCGTCCTGGGCGGCCTCCTCGATGGAGCGGTTGGGATCGAGCTTGCTCCGATCCAGTCGGGAGATCACCAGGTGCGGGGCGGCCCCCAACCGGTCCAGGAGGGCGGCGCGGATCCGCCGGGCCAGGTCCTGCGTCTCCAGGTCCGTGGCGAGGACGCCGAAGGTCCGGTCCGGGATCTCGTCGGGCTCCAGGAGTCCGCCGTGGGGTGCGCTCACCACCACCGGAAGGGTGCCGGGGATGTACTCGGCGTAGTCCTGCCGCCCGGTGTAGGTCTCGCCGGCGGTCCACTCCTCCACCGGATCGGCGAGGTAGACCTCCAGCGTCGCCGTGGCCCGGAGTCCGTCGGCTTCCGCGGCCACGACGGTGGTGCCGGCCCCCGCGGCCCGGAAGCGTCCCCCGCCCAGGGAGGTGGCCACCGAGGGGTCGCTGGTGCTCCAGGTGGCGTCGGTCACCAGCGAGAGATTCCCGTCGGCGTCCTCGAGGCGTGCCTGGAAGAGGCGCTCGCCACCCACCTCCGCCACCAGCTCGGCGCCGGGCACCACCGAGAGCGACCCGGGGATGGGCCCGACGGAGCCTTCCCCGTCGCCGCAGCCGGCGCTCCCCACGACGACGGTGAGAAGCACCACCCAGGCGGGGGAGCGCCGAGGTGGAGCGCAGTGAACTCCGACGGAACGAGGAGGAGAGGAACGCACGCCTAGTCGATTGGGGAGGAAGGGGAGAGGAGGTGGAGGTGGGGCAGCGAGACCACCGGCGCCCTTG
>CAKZOQ010000358.1 GCA_937136445.1 uncultured Gemmatimonadota bacterium | reverse complement strand
GCCCCCGCATGCGCCGGCAACCGGGTGGCCGACGGCCCGCCGCTCCAGCTCCACCGGACGGAGTTCACCTACAACTCCCCGGCCAAGCAACCGGTCTACGACTGGTTCTCCCTGGATCCCGCCTTCGTGGCCGTGGTGGAGCAGCACCCGCCGTCTCTGGTGGAGGCCCGGAAGGCGGCCCCCTACCGGACGGCCACCTGGGTCACCGCCATCGCAGCGTCGGGATTCGTGATCAAGTCGGCCATCTCGGCCATCGACGACGCGGACGCCTTGACCGCCGACGACGAGGTCTGGACCACGGACTACACCATCGCCGCCGCGTTGGGCGTCGGGGCCGTGGTCTTCGACGCCTTCGCCCGCCGGTACCTGAACCGCTCGGTGTCGCTCTTCAACGCGAACGTGACCCGGACCGGCGGGGATGCGGGCGCGGCCGGGCTCCCGACGGACGGGGACGCCTTCCGCCTGGAGTTCGCCCCCACCTACCGTCCCGGCGTCGGGGCCGGGCTGGTCGGCCGCATTCCCCTTCGATGAGGTCCCAGGTGCGTCGAAGCGCTCGCCTCCTCCTGGCCAGCGTCCTTGCGGCGTTCTTCGCACCCCCGGTCCTCGGAGCCCAGACGGATCCGGCGGACGCCGCGTCGGAGCCTCCCGCCCTCGGGCTCCTGGGTGGCTTCTCCTCGGCCAAGCTCCTGGCGTCCGGTTCCGGGGCCTCCGTCACCTTCGACGCGCGATCCGGGCTCGTCTTCGGCGGATCCCTCACCAAGAGAGTCACGCCGGCGGTCTCCGTGGAGGTGGACGGGCTCTACGTGCAGAAGGGCTTCGACGCCTCGGACGGTGGCACCGCCGCCTTCATCCATGTGGACTACCTGGAGGTCCCGGTGCTCCTCCGCTTCGGGTTGGGTTCGGAGGAGACCCGGCCGTTCCTGGCCGGAGGTGGGTCCATGGCGGTCCGGGTGGGCTGCACCGCAGGGGTCTCCGACGGGGGCACGAGCCGGCAGGGCACCTGCGGCTCGGAGGCGACGCGGCAGTGGGACTACGGCCTTCTGCTGGGCGGGGGGCTGGACCTCGGGCGCCTCTCGGGCTCGGTCCGCTATACCTTCGGCCTCGCCGACGTCCTCGAGGTCTCGGGAACGGCCACCCGCAACCGCTTCCTCAGCGTGATCCTGGGCTACCGGCTGTCGGGGTCCTGAGCGGGACGGGATCCCCCGGGCCCTGACGCCGAGGTCCCTGCACCCGGCGCGTATCCCTGCCAAGCCCGGGATCGTAGTATGGGATCGTGTCCCTGTCGGAGGTACCCAGGGTGTGAACGTTCGACCGGTCGCCTGCTTCCTCGTGGCATGCACGTCGCTCCTCTCGGGCTGCGTGGACGTCGGACCACGCATCTTCGGGATGACGCCCTGGTCGGCGACCGTCGCCCTGGGACGACCCCAGACGTCGGCGGCGGACCTGACGGGCGACGGTCGGTCGGAACTCGTCACCCAGTTTCGCTGGGCCGGGTCGGTCCTGGAGCAGGTGGACGCCCTGCATCTGAGCACCGGAACAGGCAGCACCATCGAACAGACCAACTTCGACGGTCGGGTCCTGGAGCCGGGCTTCCTGGACATCGACGGCGACGGCGGGGCCGAGATCCTCGTACCGGTGCTGCGCAGGGATTCGCTCTTCCTCACCCTCGTCGACGGGCGCGGGGTCAAGCACAACAGCTTCCTACTGGCCACGGGCCAGCCACGGGACGAGCCGGACGGGGGGACCCTCCCCTGGGATCCCCGCCTCACGGGACACCACCTGGTGGATTTCGACGGCGACGGCGTGCGCGATCTCGTCTCCGTGGTCGTCACCGGATACGCCCGCAGCCCCCGGGGCATCCTGGTCCACCGCCTGTCGGACGGAGTCCTGCTGGACTCCCTCCTCCTCGGAGCGACGCTCTACGAGAGCCACCTCCTGGAACCCGCTCCCGGCCGCCCCGCCGAGCTCTTCATCTCCACCTTCGCCACCAACAACGGCGGCGCGCTCGCCATCGAGGGCCTCGACACCGCCACCATCAGCGGGCTCTTCACCGCCAACGCCGCCCTC
>CAKZOQ010000357.1 GCA_937136445.1 uncultured Gemmatimonadota bacterium | reverse complement strand
GGCCCGGGGCAGCTCCTCGTCCTCGAGGGTGACGCCGTCGGCTCGATACGCCGTACGAGGATTCTGGCGACCCCGTGGGAGGGACGACATGAGGGCCACACCCGATACCTCGGGGAGCTCGCCCAGGGTGCGAAGGAGCTCCTCCTGATAGCCGGCCTGCGCCTCGGGATCGGGATAGCGGTCCTGGAGGACCGAGATCTGGAAGGTGAGGAGCCGCTCGGCGTCGTATCCGGCGTCGGTGCGGGTCAGCTCCTGGAATCCCTCCACCAGGAAGCCGGCACCGCAGAGGAGGGCCAAAGCCACCGCGAACTCCCCCACCACGAAGGCGGACCGGACACGCCGCGCCGCCCGACTGGACGAACCTCCACGGGCCCCGCCCAGAGCGCCGGCCAGCGAGGATGCCGTGGCGTGGAGGGCTGGCGCCAGGCCGAAGGCAACTCCAGCGAGGACCGACACCCCGACGGTGACCAGCACCACCAGCGGCGTCACCTGGGGCTCCATGGAGGCGGGCATCTGGGGCGGCATCGCCCCCTGGAGCCAGGCCACCAGGTAGTAGCCCAGCCCGACCCCTACGCCACCCGCCACCAGCGCCAACGTCACGCTCTCCACCAGGAGCTGGCGGATGATGCGGCCCCTCCCCGCCCCCAGAGCCGTCCGCACCGCCACCTCCTTCTGCCGGATCTCGGCTCGACCCAGGAGAAGGTTGGCCACGTTGGCGCAGGCGATGAGGAGGCCGAAGAGGGAGACGGCGGTGAGAAGGAGCACCAGGGCCCGGTCCGTGGCGCCGGGGAAGAAGTCCGAGATGTCCTGGACCAGCACGTTCCAGCCACGCTTTCCGTCGGGGAACTCCGCCGACAGCCGCGCCGAGACGGGCTCCAGCTCCCGCCGGAGATCCTCGGCCCCGCTGCCCTCCGGAAGGCGGACGAAGGCGAGGAGGTCGTGGGCGCCCCGGTCCTCCCGTTCCCGGAAGTCCGACGGCCGGACGGCCTGGACATCCGCCGGAACCATATCGAAGTCCGCCGGCAGGACCCCCACGATGGTGTACGGGCTCCCGTCGAGCTGCACGGCGGTCCCCAACACCTCCGGATCCGACAAAAAGCGCCGCTCCCAGAAGTCGTGCTCCAGGACCACCACCCCCCGATTCCCCGGGGCGCCTTCCTCCAGCCGGAACCCACGGCCGAGGGCCGGCTGCACGCCCAGCACCTGCAAGAGGTCCGGGCTGCCGACGACCACCTGGAGCTGCTCCGGCCGGTCCATTCCCGTGAGGTTGGAGCGCTCGGTGGTGTAGAACGCGGCGGATTCCGCGACGTCGCTCGCCGCCAGGTAGTCGCGGAGGTTGGGGGCCGCGACGCCCGCGGCCCATTCCACCGATCGACCCTCCTCCAGCTCCCGCACCATGACCAGTTCGTGTTGGTCGGCGAAGGGGAGAGGGCTGAGGAGGAAGCCGTCCAGGAGAGCGAACATGGCCATGTTGGCGGCAATGCCCACGGCCAGCGAGAGGGCGGCGATCCCGGAGACCACCGGCGTCTTCACCAACATCCGGAGTCCGAAGCGCAGGTCCTGAAGCAACGATCCCATTCCGTCCCCCTCCCGTCCTGTCCGGCGCCCCTGGCTGGATCCCTCCCCGAGACCGTCCGGTGGGTGCCCTGATCCGGGTGGTCCCTCAGGCGACCCCTACGGGCCTCCGTCGGGGTCGGTTTCGCAGGAGGGTCACAAACAAACCGGCCTCCCCGGGGAGGGGAGGCCGGTGGATTCGGCGAAGGTGCTACCCGGGGAGGCCCGGGATCAGCAACTCACGCAGTTGTTGTTGTTCACCGACCCGAGGCTCTCCAGGAGCTCGACGGCCTCCGGCCAGGGCTGCACGCGCTGCACCGGACCGTTGGCCATGTCGGCCGTGGTCTGGCCCTCGCGGCTCACCGCCGTGACGTCGGCGCCCTGCTCCACCAGATAGCGAATCATCTCCACGTCACCGCGGGAGGCGGCGTGGTGGAGGGGCGTGTAGGCATCGTGATCCCGCTCGTTCACATCGGCGCCCACCTCTTCCACGAGGAAGCGCATGGCGTCCATCCATCCGTCGGGATAGCCGCGATGGGAATTGGCGGCGTATCCGTCGCCGAAACCGACACCGGCGGCGGCGTGGATGGGGTAGACGCCGGGCCCACCCACAGGCACCGGCGGCACACCGGAGTGATCCACCTCTTCGTCGTTCCCCCGACGGTAGCGCCGGTTGGGAACCTTCATGGTGGGGATGGTGGCGTCGGCTCCGTGGTCCAGGAGGAGCTGCATGGCCTGGACGTCCTGCGCGTAGGCGGCCCGCCAGAAGGCGGTCGCTCCGGCGGTGTTCACACCCAGGAGGTCGAAGTTGTAGGACATGTACCAGAGGTGCTTGTCCAACCGTGCGTCCGGGTCCGCTCCAGCCTCCAGGAGGGCGTCCATGTACTCGTAGACGGAGAGGACCTGCTGCTCGTGGGCGTTGGGCTGAGGGTAGAGGGCTCGCGGAGCCCACTCGACGTTGAGGGCCGTGTAGAGCGGCGTCGCTCCGGCGTGGCTCGCCAGATCCGGATCCGCCCCGGCCTCCAGGAGCTCCAGCCCCAGGTCGTAGTAGCCGTTGATGGAGGCCAGCAGAAGCGGGCTGGATTGGTCACCCAGCGTCTGCTCGTTGACCTCGGCGCCAGCCTCCAGGAGGGCATGCATGGCGTCGGAGTGTCCGTTCCGGGCGGCGTGGTGCAGCGCAGTGAGACCACCCTGCTTGCCGACCAGGTCGGCGTAGGAGAGAGGCTCCACGTCCGGGTCGGGCTCATCTTCCTCTTCCTCGTCCGCAGCCTCCTCCTCGTCCTCCGCAGCCTCTTCCTCGGCGGCCTCGTCCGCAGGCTCCTCGGCTTTCTCGGCCTCGGGGGTTTCCTCGGCCGACTCGCTCCCCTCGGCCTCTTCTTCGACGGGCTGCTCCTCCGCCGGCGCCTCGGCCACCTCTTCCGCGTCCTCGGCCTCGGTCAGCCCGACCTGGGCCTCCTCCTCGTCGAGCTGGCGGTTGGCCAGGACCCGCTCCTCACGGATGCGGCGGTACTCCCGGTCCTCCTGCTCGAGCTTCGGCACATCCACCACCCGCGAAGTGGCATGGACGTCCGCACCAGCGGCGGTGAGGTACCGCACCGCGTCCGCACGACCGTTGGCCGCCGCGAACATGAGGGGCGTCTGCTCCGACGCGAACTCGCGGGCGTCGATCTCCGCCCCGGCGTCCACCAGCGCCTCCATGGCCGAATCCAGGCCGTTGGCGGCGGCGAAGTGCAGCGCCGTCACGCCGGTGCCGGTGCGGGCCATCGGCCGCGCGCCACCGTTCAACAGGGCGGGAATCACCTCGGGCCGACCGGCCCGGGCCGCCACCAGGAGGGGCGTGTATTCCCCCACCCGCGTCACCGCTTCGGTGCGCGCACCGGCATAGAGGAGCATCTCCGCCATCTCGGTGTCGCCATTCCGCGCCGCCCAATGGAGCGCGGTCATGCCGTCGCCCTGGGCCGCATTCACGTCGGCGCCGCGCTTCA
>CAKZOQ010000356.1 GCA_937136445.1 uncultured Gemmatimonadota bacterium | reverse complement strand
CTCTCCTGTGCGGACCTCTTCCTGCTGCCCTCGGAGAACGAGTCCTTCGGTCTGGCCGCGCTGGAGGCGATGGCCTGCGGAGCCCCGGTGGTGGCGAGTCGGGTGGGAGGGCTGCCGGAGGTGGTGGAGCACGGTGTCTCGGGCTTCCTGTTGGAGAAGGGGAATGTGACGGCCATGGGAGACGCCGCCGCCGAGATCCTCTCCGATGAGTCACTGCACGCCGAGATGAAGGCGGCGGGACGGAGGCTGGCGGTGGAACGCTTCAGCGCCGAGGCCGTGGTGCCGCTCTATGAGGGCTACTACGAATCGGTGGTGGAGGGGTCGACGTGAGCCTCTGGGAGGCGCTGATCCTCGGGGTGGTGCAGGGCGCGACCGAGTTCCTCCCGGTGTCCAGCTCCGGGCACCTGGTCATCGCCCAGGCCCTGCTGGACGTGCGCATCCCCGGAGTGGTCTTCGAGGTGGTGGTGCACGTCGCCACCCTGGTCTCCATCCTGTGGGTATATCGGGAGCGGGTGACCGACCTGATCCGCGGCGTGGTCTCGCTGGAGGTCTCGGCCCTGGGCTACGCGGCCCTCCTGGTGGTGGCGACGATTCCGGCGGCCCTTCTGGGCCTCTTCTTCCAGGATTCCATCGAAGGTCTCTTCGACTCGGCGATGGTGCCGGGTGTGGCCCTCCTCGTCACCGGGGCGGTGCTCTGGACGGCCCGCTGGGCGGTGGAGCGGGCGGAGCGGCCCCGGCCCGAGGGCGGGAGCGCGCTGGCCATCGGCTTCGCCCAGGCCTGCGCCCTCGTGCCCGGGATCTCCCGGTCGGGCTCGACGGTGGTGGCGGCCCTGTGGCTGCGAGTGGATCCCGAGGAGGCCGCGGCGTTCTCGTTTCTGATGGCCGTACCCGCCATCGCCGGCGCCGCCGTCCTCCAGCTCCCGGAGATGGGGGCGGTGGAGGGACCGGGTGTGGGTGTGCTCCTGGTGGGCGGCGTCGCGGCGGCCATCACGGGCGTGCTGGCCATCCGCACCTTCGTGGCCATGCTGGCACGGCGCTCCTTCCACTACTTCGCGCCCTACTGCTGGGTGGTGGGCGGCGCGTACCTGGCCTGGGTGCTGAACGCGTGACGGCCCGGGTGGGTGGGGTAGAAGGACTGGCGGGCGGGGGAGCGCTGGACGAGGCGCTGGCGGTGCTGGTGCAGGCGGCGCTGGCCGAGGATCTGGGGCCGGCGGGTGTCGCCGGCGGGGACCTCAGCTCTCTCTGGACGGTGCCCGAGGGTCACGAAAGCCGGGGCGAGGTGGTGGCGAAGGAGCCGCTGGTCCTCTCCGGGGTGGGGGCGTTCATGGCCGTGATCTCCGCCGTGGACCCGCGGGTGTCCGTCACCTCCCACCGGGCCGACGGCGACGCGCTGGAGCCGGGTGAGGTGGCGCTGGAGCTGACCGGTCCCACCCGGAGCATTCTGGCCGCCGAGCGCACGGCGCTGAACTTCCTGGGCCGCCTCAGCGGCGTCGCCACCCTGACCGCCCGCTACGTGGCGGCGGTGCAGGGGACCGGAACCCGCATCGTGGACACCCGGAAGACCACCCCGGGGTGGCGGCTCCTGGAGAAGGCGGCCGTGCGCCACGGCGGCGGCACCAACCACCGTCTGGGTCTCTGGGACATGGTCCTTGTGAAGGACAACCACATCGACGCCTGCGGCGGGGTGGCCCAGGCGGCCCGGGCCGCGGTGCAGGGCCGGGGGGAGCGGACCGGGCAGGCCCAGGGGGACGAACGTTCCGGCCCTCCGGCCGAGGAGCGGGTGGAGATCGAGGTGGAGGTTCGGGACCTGGAGGAGCTGGAGGCGCTCCTGGGCGTGGACGTGGACCGGATCCTCCTGGACAACATGTCGCGGGTGGACGTGGAGGCCGCCGTCGCCCGGGTGTCGCATCTGGATCCCGACGACCGCCCTCTCCTGGAGGCCTCGGGGAATGTCACCCTGGAGACGGTGGCGGAGGTGGCGGCCACCGGGGTCGATCTGGTGAGCGTCGGGGCGCTCACCCATTCGGCGCCGGTCGCCGACCTCTCGCTCCTCCTGCGCGCCTCCCAGGCGTGAGCCCCGAGGCCCGGATGCAGGCGAGCTGGGAGGGCCGCCTGGTGGAAGAGTGGCGGCAGGCCTGGAGGCTGCCCGCCCTGGAGGTGCACCCCACCCTCCCCTCCACCATGGAGCGGGCCTGGAGCCTGGCAGAGGCCGGTGCCGAGGTGGGAACGCTGGTCCTGGCCGAGGAACAGACCGCCGGGCGCGGCCGGAGTGGCCGGAGTTGGCACTCGCCGCCCGGCCAGGGACTCTGGATGTCCTGGATCCTCCCGCCGCTGGGCGCTCGCCTCCCCGTCCTTCCGTTGCGCGTGGGGCTCCGGCTGGCTCGGGGCATCGAGGCGGTGGCGGCCGTAGCGGTGGACCTCAAATGGCCCAACGACCTCTGGCTGGACGGCCGGAAGCTGGGGGGCGTCCTCACCGAGACCCGGGGCGGGCAGGTGGTGGTGGGGGTGGGCCTCAACGTCCGCCCGCCCCCCGGCGGCTTCCCCGCCGAGCTGGCCGAGGTGGCCGTCGCGCTGGAGGAGCGGGCGGGTCCGGTGGGGCGGGGGGCACTGGCGACGGCGCTCCTCGACGCTCTGGGCGGGCTGGCCTCCGATCCTGGTCCCGGCAAGCTCACCCCCGAGGAGCACCGCGACCTGACCGGGCGGGACCTCCTGCGGGGCCGCCCCCTGCGAACCTCCGTGGGCGACGGCACCGGCGCCGGCGTTCGCCGGGACGGGGCGTTGCTCCTGCAGGACGGCTCGGGTGCGGTGCGGGGCGTGGTGGCGGGTGGCGTGGAGATCCTCTAGAGTCGGGCCGCGGCCCGCACGTACGCCGAGCGAGGGGAGGGACCGGCATGCAGCTTGTGGTGGATGTGGGAAACACGGAGACCGTGGTGGGTCTGGTCACCCTGGACCGGACCATGGCGGCGCACTGGCGTGTGAGCTCGGTGGTGCCCCGCACCGCCGATGAGCTGTCGGCCCTGATGCGGACTTTCCTGGAGCTGGACGGTTTCGACCCGGACGGCATCCGCGCCGGCGTGGTGGGCTCCGTCGTCCCCGCCAGCACCACCCTCTGGCAGGAGACGCTGGGCCGGCTCCTGGTAGGGCCGGTGGTGGTGGTGGGCCCATCCTCGCCGCTCCCCATCCGGCTGGACGTGGAGGAGCCCCTCACGGTGGGCGCCGACCGCATCGTGAACACCCTGGCCGCCTGTGAGCTCTACGGCCGGGACACCATCGCCGTGGACCTGGGCACCGCCACGACCTTCGACTGCATCTCCGCCGACGGGGTCTTCCTGGGCGGCGTCATCGCCCCGGGGCTCCCGGCGGGCCTGGAATGGCTCTCGGGAAAGACGGCCAAGCTCCCCCGGGTCCAGTTCATCCCGCCGGCCCGGGTCATCGGGCGGCGCACGGAGACCTGCATCCAGAGCGGGGTGTTCTGGCAGGCCGTGGACGGCATCGACGGCATGGTGCGTCGCATCCGCGACGAGTGGGAGAAGCCCGACGCCCATGTGGTGGTCACCGGTGGCTTCGCCGGCGAGCTTGGGCCGCACCTGGCCACGGCGGACCGGATCGAGCCCCACCTCACCCTCTTCGGCCTGGCCCTCGCCGGGGAACGCCTGGTGCCCGACGGCGAATAGGCCGGGTGCCCCCCTCCGCGCCCAGCGGCTACATTTCATCCTCTCGCCCGTGTCGAACCCGAGGACATCCGCACCATGACGCTCTCTCCGGTCTTCCGCTCCGCCACCGCGGTCCAACTGCTCAGGGATGAAGGAGTCTGGGACCGCCTGGCTCCGGACGTGGAGGCGCAGGCCCGGGCCGTCCGCACGCTCTACGACGACCTCCGGCAGGTGCTTGGCGAGGCCTACCGAGTGGAACCTGGCCGGATTCCCGGCGCCGACGAGGCAGCGACGCCCGAGGGTCTGAACTTCCTGCAGGAGTATTTCTTCCTCATCCTCTTCCGATCCATCCTGGATGCGCTTGGAGTGGACGGGGACCGGCTCGAGCTGTACACCGAGCTCAACTTCTGCGTGAAGGGGACCATCACCGCCGCCGACAACCTCTTCGACGACCAGGACAAGAGCCTGCTCCCCCTGCGACCGGTCTCCGGCGCACGCTTCCGGAGCATCCTCCAGCTCATGTGCTTCGAGCGGCTGGTGCGCCGCACGCTGGACCGGGCCCACGGCAGTGGGGTCGTGACCCCCGGCGAGCGCGACGACATCCTCCGCGGACTCCTGGACCGGATGGCGTCCATCGGCGCTCTGGAGGGCTCGGAGGAGGGTGGCGTGGACGAGATCCCGGAGCCCGACGCCATGGTGGAGGCGGTGCACCGGGTGCGGGGCGGGGCGCTCTTCGCTCTGGCCTTCGTGGCACCCACGGTGTTGGAGGAGGGCGAGGTGGCAGAGCGCATCGCAATGGCCGAGCCGGCGGTGGCGCGCCTCGGGACGGCCTTCCAG
>CAKZOQ010000355.1 GCA_937136445.1 uncultured Gemmatimonadota bacterium | reverse complement strand
CCTGGTTGCCCGGGTCCACCCGCTCGGGGCTGAAGCAGAGGTAGAAGTCCTCGCCTGCCTGGAGTCCCGTCTCCTCCAGCGCCGGAAGGAGGATCTCCCGGGTGGTGCCGGGATAGGTGGTGGACTCCAGCACCACGAGCTGACCCGGCCGGAGGGCGGCAGCCACGGCGTCCGAGGCGGCGATGACGTAGGAGACGTCCGGATCGCGCGTCTTGGAGAGGGGCGTCGGGACGCAGATGGAGATGGCGTCGCACTCCGACATGCGGGCCATGTCGGTGGTCGCCTCCAGCCGGCCCTCCTCGGTGTGCACCGAGACCTGCTCGTCGGTCAGGTCCTGAATGTGGGACCGGCCGGCGTTGACGCCCTCCACGACCTGGTCCGACACGTCGAAGCCCACCACGTGGACCCCCGCACAGGCCGCCTCCACCGCCAGGGGCAGTCCGACGTAGCCGAGGCCGACCACACCGAGGGTGATGTGGTCACCGTCCAGGAAGTGGTCGAGATGGGTCGGGGACGCCGAAGAAGCCATGGTGGGGCCGGAGAGGAGGGGAGGATTCGTGGCAGTGGGTACAGCCTGAAAATATGGCGGAGGACGCGCGCTCCGGGTACCCCATCGGCCCGGGCCGACCGGGGTCCGAGGACCCTGTTCATGCCCTACCCTTCCCGGCGGACCGTCACGTCGAGGCGGTACACGTCCACGGCTCCTTCGCGCTCCAGATGATGGGTGAGGGCCTCGTCGTGGACCCCCGTGGAGCCCGCGCCCTCCACCAGCACCACCGCGCTGGCCCGGGCCGCCTCCAGGGCGTGCCGGAGTCCCGCCTGCCCCCCGTAGAGCGGAAGGCCCCCGAGCTGAGCCCGGGCCGCCGTGACGTCGGGGTCGGCCACCGCCACGGGGCGGAGCGACGGCTCGCCCAACCGTCGCAGCCACCGGGCGGCGAACTCCGCCTCCTCGGCGGTGGCGAGGAGCACCACCGGGATGCCTTCCTCCGACCATCGCTGGGTCGTGCCCTCGATGAGGCGGAAGCTGAAGCGGGCCCCGATGGTGAGGAGGGAGCACACCAGGAAGTCGATGGCCACCACACCCCGGGAGAGGCCGACCCGCTCCACCACCAGCAGGAACGCTGCGGCCAGGAGGCTCGCCACGACGTTGGCGCGGAGGATCCGGAGGGCGTCGTAGAGGCCGAAGGTCTGCCACCGGGACGCGTAGGTCCCACTCAGCACCAGCGCCACCACCTTGATCCCCACCCAGAAGACGACGGTGCGCTCGAAGTAGGGGAGCTCCGACGGGAGGTCCGACGGTTCCCAGCGGACGAGGTAGGCGGCGTAGTAGGCCAGCCCGATCCAGACGGCATCGATGAAGACCGCCGCCACCGGGTAGCGCTCCTGCCCGCGGACCAGGAAGCGATAGAGCGTCATCTCCCGGGTGTCCACCTCCTCCAGTGAACGGAGCCGGACGGTGAGGAGATAGGCGCCCACCAGCGCCAGCATCCCCACCAGGACCCCCCCCAGGAGGAGGGCCGTGCTCCTCTGGGTGCTCCGGAGAGCCAACCCCACGGCACCCCCCAGGGCCGCCAGGCCCCAGAGGAGCCAGACGGTCCGCTTCTCCGTCATCCCCAGATGGACGAAGCGGTGGGAGGTGTGATCCTTTCCCCCCTCACTCACCGGCCGACCCTCCAGAAGCCGCCCGACGGTGACGAGCGTCGTGTCCAGGATGGGTACCCCGAGGATGAGCACCGGGGCCGCGAGCACACCGGCCAGGCTCCGGGAGAGGCCCTCGGCGGGCGCCAGGGCGAGCCCCGCCAGGAAGAGCCCGATGAAGAGCGAGCCCGAGTCTCCCATGAAGATCCGGGCCGGCGGGTAGTTGTGGGCCAGGAACCCGAGCAGCGCCGCGCTGAAGGCCAGGGCCAACACGGCCAGGCCCGGCGTCCCCTCCAGGGCGAAGAGGACCGCGAGGTAGATGCCGGCGATGAGGGCGACCCCGGCGGCGAGGCCGTCCATGTTGTCCAGGAGGTTCAGGGCATTGGTCAACCCGATGAACCAGAGGAGCGACAGGGCGGCATCCACCGCGTAGATCCCGGTGAGCCAGACGCCGATCCCACTGAGCAGGAGGATCGAGGCCGCCAGGAGCTGCCCGAAGAGCTTGGGGAGGGGATCCATGACGACGAAGTCGTCGAGGAGCCCCACGAGGAAGGCCAGGGTGGAGCCCACCAGGAGGCCCTCCCAGGTGGTCCAGGGCAGGATGCTCCTGGGAGAGGGCGTCCCCAGTCCGTAGGTGGCGTCGGGGCTCAGGAGGTAGCCGCCGCCCACTGCGAGGCCGAACCCCAGGAAGATGGCGACGCCCCCGATGGCCGGCGTGGGACGCTTGTGCCACCGATCCTCCTGCACCTGCCGCACCATCCCCCCACCCATGGCCGCCCCCCGGACCACGGGCGTCAGTACGGCCGTGAAGACGAGCGCCAGGCCGGCGACGAAGCCCGCCAGGAGGACAGGAGACATGGTCAGGGGTGCGAGGGGCGTGGCATCCGCCGTTCAGGGGCCAAGAAAGGCCGCACTCCGGCGGATCGCAAGGCGCCGTTCATGTCTGCCGGGCCTGCACCCGCCGCCACCACCCGCGATGCTCCAGATACCACGCGACCGTTCCCTGGAGGCCCTCGTCGAAGGACGCGGTGGGGGCCCAGCCGAGCTCGTCATGGGCTCGGGAGGCGTCCATGGCGTACCGGCGGTCGTGGCCCGGACGGTCCTGGACGTGGCGGATGAGGGTTCGGGGCTTGTCCAACGCCTCGAGGATGGCGTGGACCACGGAGAGGTTCGTGCGCTCCGCACCGCCGCCGAAGTTGTAGGTGCGGCCCGACTCCCCGGCGTCCGCCGCCGCGAGGATGCCCCGGACGTGATCCAGCACCTGGATCCAGTCCCGGACGTGCTGTCCGTCCCCGTAGACCGGAAGGGGCTCGTCGGAGAGGGCCCGGGTGATCATGAGGGGGATGAGCTTCTCCGGGTACTGGTAGGGCCCGTAGTTGTTGCTGCACCGCGTGACGACGATGTCCAGGTCGTGGGTGTGGTGGTAGGCGAGCACCAGATGGTCGGAGGCGGCCTTGCTGGCGGCGTACGGCGACCGAGGGGCCAGGGGGGTCTGTTCGGTGAACCGGGGCGCGCCGTCGTCGGGATGTCCCTCGGCGGGGTCCCGCCAGGGAAGCTCGCCGTAGACCTCGTCGGTGGAGACGTGGACGAAGCGCCGGACCCCCGCGTCCAAGGCCGCCTGGAGGAGGGTCCGCGTGCCCAGGACGTTGGTGCGCATGAAGGGCGCATCCGCCTGGATGGAGCGGTCCACGTGGGACTCGGCCGCCAGGTGGAGGACGACCTCGTCTCCGGAGAGGATCCCGGCCATGGCCTCGCCATCACAGATGTCGGCGTGCACGAATCGGTGGCGCCCGGCGAGCTCCGGGGCGTCGTCGATGTCGGCTAGGCTCTCGAGGTTCCCGGCGTAGGTGAGGGTGTCCACATTGGTGACCCGGGCGTCCGGACGGGTGGTGAGGATGTAGCGCACGAGGTTCGACCCCACGAAGCCCGCACCGCCGGTGACGACGTAGTGGACCCCGCTCATGGACCTCCGTCGTCGTCGGACGGCGCCAGCCAGTCCCGGACCAGCGTTCGCACCGCCCGCTCCCCCGCCGCGACGAAGGTGGGGCAGGTAGGCGTGGCCTGATTGAAGGAGGGCTCGGTACCGTCCCGCAGCGTCACGAGGCCCCCGCCCGCCCGGAGGAGGGCCGCCCCGCCGGCGACGTCCCACTCGCTCTTGGGCACCAGCGTCCATGTGGCGTCCGCCCGCCCCCCGGCCACCAGCGCCAGCTTGTACGCCACGGAGCCGCAGGGCATCACCCGGAAGGGGGCCTTCTCCTGATAGCGGTCCCACTCCCCCCGTCGGATCTCGGAGCGGGAGGCCAGCACCTCGCTCCCGGCCAGGTCGTGGACGTCCCGGACCCGCACCGGCTCGCCGTTGTAGGTGACCCCCTCTCCGACGGCGCCCAGCACCAGCTCCTCCGTGACGGGGTTCAGGATGCCCCCCGCCACCGGCTCATCGTCCTCCAGGAGGCCGATGGAGATGCACCACTCGGGGATCCCCTCCACGAACTCCCGGGTCCCGTCGATGGGGTCCACGATCCACACCCGCCGGCAGGAGAGCCGGCTCTCGTCGTCCGCCGACTCCTCGCTGAGCCATCCTTCGCCCGGCTCGGGGAGGGTCTCCCGGAGGACGCGGTCCGCCGCGAGGTCGGCTTCCGTCAGAGGATCGCCCCGTCGCTCCTTGGTGACGTGCTCGATGTCGCCCGGGGTGAACGGGGCGATGGCTTCCGCGGCGGCGCGGAGGGCGTCGCGGATCCGGTCCAGGTCGCGGATGCGGTTCATGGGTGGAGGGGTTCTCCGGGGTCGGCAGTGGGCGTACCGTCCCGTGGCTCGGGACGACGGCGTTCCGGATCTTCGCGGCTGAGCTCCGCC
>CAKZOQ010000354.1 GCA_937136445.1 uncultured Gemmatimonadota bacterium | reverse complement strand
GGTCCCAGGACGGGGTCCTCGCGCTGATCCCGTGCCAGCGCCTGGACGGCGGCCACGACGGCCCCCACAAGCTCCAGCGGATTCCTTGCCCGTTCCGGGGCGCTGGCATGGCCGGCCAGGCCCTCCAGCACCACCTCCAGCTCCGCCCGGCCCCGATGGCCCAGGCAGATGTCGCCTCCGGTGGACTCGCCGATGACCACCGCGCCTGGCTCCACCTCGCCGGACTCGAGGAGGCGCTTCATGCCCAACCCACCACGCTCTTCCATGACCGTGGCCGCCACCAGGACATCCCCGGGAGCCTCGCCCGCCAGCGCCGCGGCCGAATAGACCTGAAGCGCCAGGGGCCCCTTGATGTCCATGGCACCCCGTCCGTGGAGGAATCCGTCGGCGATCTCGCCGGCGAAGGGCGGGACCTCCCACCCCTCGGGGTCGCCCGCCGCCACCACGTCCAGATGGGCGTTGAGCATCACCGTCGGGGCCTCGCCCCGACCCCGGCCCAGGCCCAGGGCATTCCCGGTGTCGTCGATGCGGACCTCCTCGAGCCCAAGCGCCTCCATCTCCTCCACGACCCGTCGGGCCATGGCCTCCTCCTCCCCCGACAGCTCCGGAATACGGATCAGGTCGGCGGCGAAGGCCAGGGCGTTCTCGAAGCTGGGGTCACGCGCCATGGTCGAAGAAGGCTGGGAGAATCAGGAGGGGAGGGGCCCGACGGAAAAGGCGGGGCCGAACCTCTCGGTCCGACCCCGCCCGGTTCCCACCGGCTACGGGGCTCAGCCGAAGAGGGCCTGCACGAAGTCCGTCACCCAGCGCACGGCGGTGGTGGACTGGCCGTCGAGCCCGTGGACCCGAACGAACCAGGGCGCCAGCACGAGGGACACCACGCTCATGAGCTTGATGAGGATGTTGAGCGACGGACCGGAGGTGTCCTTGAAGGGATCGCCAACCGTGTCGCCGACGACGGCGGCCTTGTGGGCGTCCGAGCCCTTCCCGCCGTACGCGCCACCCTCGATGTACTTCTTGGCGTTGTCCCAGGCGCCTCCGGCGTTGGCCATGAAGAGCGCCATGAGCACGCCGGTGACGGTGCCGCCGGCCAGCAGCCCGCCCAGCGCCTCGACACCGAGGAAGTAGCCCACCACCACCGGGGCCAGGACCGCGGTCACGCCGGGGAGGATCATCTCCCGCAGCGCCGCCTCCGTGGAGATCTCCACACAGCGGGCCGAGTCGGGCTTGGCGGTTCCCTCCATGATCCCGGGAATCTCCCGGAACTGACGGCGCACCTCGTCCACCATTCCCGCGGCGGCGCGGCCCACGGCCGTCATGGTGAGGGCGGCGACGAAGAAGGGCAGCATCCCGCCCACGAAGAGACCGATGACCACCAGGGGATCGGCGATGTTGATGCCGGTCTCCTGGAGGCCGACCTTCGAGCCGTAGGCGCTGAAGAGCGCCAGGGCGGTGAGGGCGGCCGAACCGATCGCGAAGCCCTTCCCGATGGCCGCCGTGGTGTTGCCGATGGCATCCAGCGAGTCGGTGATCTCCCGCGTCTCCGGGCCCAACCCGGCCATCTCGCTGATGCCGCCGGCGTTGTCTGCCACCGGACCGTAGGCATCCACGGACATGGTGACGCCCACCGTGGCCAGCATCCCCACCGCGGCGATGCCGATGCCGTAGAGCCCGGCGAACCAGAAGCTCGTACCGATGGCGACACAGATGAGGAGGGTCGGGATGGCCGCCGACTCCATGCCGATGGCGAGCCCGGTGATGATGTTGGTGGCCGAGCCGGTCTGGCTGGCTTCGGCGATCTTCCGCACCGGGCCCGCCGCCGTGTAGTACTCGGTGACCAGGCCGATGGCGATCCCCACCAGCGTTCCGGCGAGGAGGGCGATCCAGACGCCCACCACCGGGAAGACCCGACCCGACTCGGCGTCGGAGAAGGTGATGCCCAGATTGCCCACCACGAAGTACATCGCCGCGAGGAAGAGCCCGGCGGCAATGAAGGTCACGTTCCGCAGCGCAGCGGCGGGGCTGGAACGCTCCAGCAGCTTCATCATGCCGATGGCCACGAGCGAGGCCACCAGCCCCACCATGACGGTGAGGATGGGGAGGGCCACCGCTTCAGCACGGAAGCCCGCCATGGCCGGCGCCGTGGCACCGATGGCGATGGTGGCGACGATCGAGCCCACATAGGACTCGAAGATGTCCGCGCCCATGCCGGCCACGTCTCCGACGTTGTCGCCCACGTTGTCGGCGATGGTGGCGGGATTCCGGGGATCATCCTCGGGAATGCCCGCCTCGACCTTCCCCACCAGGTCCGCGCCGACGTCGGCGGCCTTGGTGTAGATACCGCCGCCCACACGGGCGAAGAGCGCGATGGTGGAGGCCCCCATGGCGAAGCCGGAGACCGCCTCGGAGAAGAAGGCGTACTCGCCGTCGCCGATGGCGCCGGAGCCGAAGAGGAAGTAGAGGACGCCCATGCCCAGGAGCCCCAGGGCCGCCACCGCGAGCCCCATGACGGCGCCCCCGAAGAAGGCGATCCGCAGGGCCTTGCCCTGCCCCTCGGTGTTGGCGGCGGCCGAGGTCCGCGTGTTCGCCCGGGTGGCTGCCTTCATCCCGAAGAACCCGGCGGCCACCGAGCTGAAGGACCCGAAGACGTACGCCACGGCCGGCGTGGCTCCGATGGCCAGCGCGAGGAGCACGGCCACCACCGCCACGAAGACGGCCAGGACGCTGTACTCCTTGCGAAGGAAGGCCATGGCGCCGTCGTGGATCTGCTGACCCAGATCGATCATGACGTCGGTGCCCTCAGGCTGCTTCTTCACGTAGCCGTAGATGCCGAAGGCGGCACCCAGCCCGATGAGGCCCAGAATCCAGGCCCAGTTGGTGAATACGACGAGGTCGGTCATTGGATGGTTGTTCCCTTGTTCCTCGTGATCGTCATCAGCGGTTGAAGCGGTTCATGACCGCGTCCATATCGTCCTGCAGCCAGCTCTCCATGGCGTGGGTCAGCTCCGGCAGGAGCTTCACCACGGTCTCTTCGTCCTCCGCCGGCATGTCGGAGAGGACCCAGTCGGCCAGGTCCCATCCGTCCGGCATGCGGCCCACGCCCACACGGCAGCGGGCGTACTCCTCCGAACCCAATGCCCCCGTCACGGACTTGAGCCCGTTGTGTCCGCCGGCCCCGCCGAAGGGACGGAACCGAACCCGGCCCACCTCCAGCGCGGCGTCGTCCACCACCACCATGAGCTGCCGGGTGGGGTCGAAGACTTCGACCTCGTCCGCCAGAAAGCGCAGCGCCTGGCCGCTCCGGTTCATGTAGGTGGTGGGCTTCACAAGCGTCACATCCCGGTCCTGGACCGTCCCCCGGGCGAGTCGCGCCCGGCCCTCGCGTTCGAAGGGACCCAGGTCCCAGTCGTAGGCGAGGCGATCCACGACCCACCAACCCACGTTGTGGCGGTTGGCGTCGTAGTCCGGGCCCGGGTTCCCCAGGCCGAGAATGACATGCATGGGGAACCCGGAAGCCGGTGATCAGCCCTCGGCGTCGTCGTCCGCGGCCTCGGCAGCTGCCTCGGCCTCTTCGAGCTCCTCGCCTTCCAGCGGCTCCCCGTCCTCGCCGATGAGCTCCGGCTCCTCGGCCTCCTCCTCGGCTTCTTCCTCGTCCAGGACGGGCGCCTTGGGGATCGTGACGGAGCAGATGGTCCGATCCTCGTCGATGGTGACCTCGACGCCCTCCTCGAGCTCCAGGTCGTAGACGTGGATGGCCTCGTAGACCTCGAGGGCGGAGACGTCGATGACGAAGCTCTCGGGAATCTTCGAGGGGATGCAGCGCACCGGAAGCTCGTTGATGATCTGATCCAGGACGCCGCCGCTCGACTTCACGCCCTCGGGGGTGCCCTCCAGGTAGATCGGGATGTCCACGTCCACCATGACACCCTCCTGGATGCGCAGGAAGTCGATGTGGATCAGGTCGTTCTTGTAGGGGTGCGTCTGTATCTCCCGGACCAGCGTCTGGTGCGCCTCGGCATCTCCCTCCACCCCCAGGTGGATGATGGTGTTGTCCACCGAGATCGACTGGAAGAGGTGCTGAGCGGCCAGCGCGTCCACGGAGACCATGACGGTCTCCATGTCCTTGCCGTAGACGACGGCGGGTACGCGGCCGTCCCGGCGGAGCTGGCGGGCGGCGCCCTTTCCGGTGTCGTCCCTGGGAAGCGCCTCGAGGTTTGCTACGGTAGTCGTCATGTCGTGTCTCTGCCTGCCCGACGTCGCCGTCGGAGCGTGTGATTCCAGTTCAGTTGTCGTCGGGTATCTCGAAGAGCTGACTCACCGACTCGTTCGAATGGATGTGGTCGATGGCCTTGGACAGCAGGTCGGCCACCGACAACACCTTGAGCGTCGGGAAATCCTTGTCGTCCGGGATGGGGATTGTGTTCGTGACCACCATCTCTTCCAGCGGCGCCTTGGAGAGCCGCTCCACGGCAGCTCCACTGAACAGCGCGTGGGTGGCACAGGCGTACACGTCCGCCGCGCCCCGCTCCTTGAGAGCGTAGACGGCGTTGGTCAGCGTACCCGCCGTGTCCACCATGTCGTCGGCGAGGAGGCACGTCTTGCCCTCCACGTCACCCACGACGTGCAGCACCTCGGCCACGTTGGCCATGGGGCGCCGCTTGTCGATGATGGCGAAGGTGGCGTCGAGTCGCTTGGCGAACCCGCGAGCCATCTTCGCCGACCCCACGTCGGGGGCCACCACCACCAGGTCCTCCAACTCCAGGCTCCGGAAGTACTGGGTCAGGACCGGAGCTGCGTAGAGGTGATCCACGGGAATGTCGAAGAACCCCTGGATCTGATGCTGGTGGAAGTCGATGGAGACCACCCGGTCGGCACCGGCCGCCACGATGAGGTTGGCGGCGAGCTTGGCCCCGATGGCCACCCGAGGCTGGTCCTTGCGGTCCTGCCGGCCGTACCCGAAGTAGGGCACCACCGCCGTGACCCGTGCCGCCGACGCGCGCTTGGCGGCGTCGATGAGCAGGAGCAGCTCCATGATGTTGTCGGCCGGTGCGGTCGTGGGCTGGATGATGAAGACGTCCCGCCCCCGCGCGTTCCGATCGATGCGGACGAAGATCTCTCCGTCCGCGAAATTCCTGATCGTCACACCTTCGGGCGACTTCCCGATCAGCTCCCCGATCTCGCTGGCGAGCGCCTTGTTGGCGCGACCGGCGAGCAGGAGGAGCGGTCCCCGTCGAAAGGTGTCGTCCATCAATTCCGGATCTTGGAGAAACGACCGGGCAGAGCCGCGAGTGTGACAGCCTGGAAACGTAGAAAAGGCGTGTCAGAGCGTCAACGCGAGACCTGAAGCTCCACCGTCCGCCGGAGGGCGTCCCGCCCGGGAAGACCGAGCTCGAGGACCACCTCGTAGCGACCCGGTTCCAGCGCTGCCGCCTCCAGCTCCACCGAACGGAGGAGGACGCCCGGTTCGTCGGGACCCGGCTCCTCCCAGCTCAGCCGCAGGGCCTCCTCGTCGCCGCCCAGCCCCAACCAGCCTCCCACCCGCTCCAGCAGGTTCCGGCCGGTATCGCGCACTGCGAGGGAGTACCGGAGGGTCTCGGGTCGCCACCCGAGGCCCCCCACCTCCCACACCACCCCGAAGGCTTCGTCCGGCCGGATCCGAGGCCGAATCAGCGCCGCGGCGGCGGCCTCCTCCAGCGTCCCGGGCTCGCCGGTGCCCGACCGCACCAACAGCAGGTCCGAGAGGACCGCGACGTCCGGGGGCGAGGCAGGCGCCCGCACCCCCCGGCGAAGGCGGCCTGCCCGACGGCGCTCCGGGCTCCATCGCTCCACGGAGGCCACCAGCTCTCCCGCCGGCGCCCAGGTCAGCAGCCCTCCGGTGCTGTCTGCGGGCTCCACGACCCTACCGTGGAGGCGGTTCGTGGCGGTGTGGAGGAGGTAGAGACCGGCCCGCTCCGGCCGGCCCGCCTGGTCGCCGGGATCCAGCCAGGGGCGGGCATGGTCGTGGGTCCGGTGCCAGCTCGTGTCCGTCGGCAGGTAGTGGGTGGCCACCACCGCCACCGAATCCCCCCGAGGGAAGACGGCGAACTGGGGCTCCAGGGGAAGGAAGAGAGGAGCGTAGTCCGGGGCGTAGAGGCTCCGCGGCCGGGTCCGGTTCGGCTCCAGATCGTCGCCGGTGGCTTCCTCCGGCGCGTCCAGCGCCGCCCCCGGCGGGAAGAAGTCTCGTCCCTCGGGGTGCTTGTGGCCCACCACGTCCGTCTCCCCGCCCGGCCTCGCCCACCCCTGCTCCCAGCCCCGTTCCCACCCATGGCGCACGGTGAGCTCCTCCAGATCCCGCCCCCAGGAGATTCCGTAGGGATTCCGGGCGCCCACCCGGACGAGGGAGGTGGTCCAGCGGGCGTAGTGGGCGGTGCGGCGGTCGTTGCCCTCCACCATCCAGAGGGGGTCGGCCAGCAGCCAGAAACGCTCCAGGAGGGGGAAGGTGGCGAGGCTGTCGTCCTCGGGACGGAAGGGATTGGTGGCCTCTGCCCGGGCTGCCTCGCTCGCCAGCGAGTCCAGGACGGTGCGCCCCCGGTCGTCCACCGCTTCAGCCGGGAAGCGCCAGGCCCGGGACTCCCGGGGGTCCATGCCCGCGAGGGCCCGGCGAAAGCTCGCCTCCGCCTCGAGCCACCGCCCCAGCCCGTGGAGGGCGAGACCCTGCAGGGCCGCACACCACCACGCCGTCCCTCCGCACCGTCGCGCCGCCGCTCGGGCCTCCTCGAAGCGCCCGACCTCGAAGCGATACCACACCGCCTGCCCCGCCACCCAGCGGTCTCCGGGCAGAGCCGCCGCCACCGAGTCCAGGACCACCAGGAGCTCGTCGCGCCGGGCCGTGGTCTCCGGACCCTCCGGCTCCGGGGCCCAGTCACCTTCGTCGTACCAGGAGCAGAAGCGGCCGACGCGCTCATCGCAGGAGCCGCCCCCCCCGAGCGAGGTCCGGGGGAGGAGGCGTCGTCGATGCCGCTCGAAGATGGCCTGGGCGGAGCGGGCGGAGCGGTGGAGCTCCAGGGAATCGGCGGCCGGGAGGGGGGTGCGGGCCTGGGCGGCCAGCGCCGTGGACCCCATGGTCGTCGGGGGTGGACCGGGAGGCGACCCCAGGAGAAGCCCGCCGACCAGCAGGAGCATGGCGCCAGGACGTCGCCACCCTTCCCCCGCCCGGCATTGCCCCGCCAGGATTCGAACCTGGACCAGAAGTTCCAAAGACTCCTGTGCTGCCATTACACCACGGGGCAGGAGTGCCGAAGCGCTCGCCGAACGATCCTATCCGAAGGTACGCGCGCCCTTCAACCCTGCCCACCTCTGTCCAGGCGGGGCTCCGGGAGCTTCGTCCGAGTCCGAACCACCAGCACCGGCCACCCCAG
>CAKZOQ010000353.1 GCA_937136445.1 uncultured Gemmatimonadota bacterium | reverse complement strand
GTGGCGGGCTCCACATGGTGAACATCCAGGATCCCACCAACCCGACCTTCGCCGGCTGCTTCGCCGACACCACCACGGGTCGGTCCCGCACCGGGTACTCCCATGACGCCCAGTGCGTCGTCTACGAGGGCCCCGACGAGGACTACCAGGGTCAGGAGATCTGCCTGGGCTCCAACGAGACGGCCCTCTCCATCGCCGACGTGACCAACAAGGACAACCCGGTGGCCGTCTCCATGGCGACCTACCCGAACGTCGGGTACTCCCATCAGGGCTGGCTCACCGAGGACCATCGGTACTTCTACATGAACGACGAGCTGGACGAGACCGGCGGCCTCACCCCCACCACCCGGACCATGGTCTGGGACCTGCAGGACCTGGACGACCCCATCCTGGTGAAGGAGCACTTCGCCGAGAGCGCCGCCACGGACCACAACCTCTACGTCCGCGACAACCTCATGTACCAGTCCAACTACGCCAGTGGGCTGCGGGTGCTGGACGTGTCGGATCCGGAGAACCCGGAGCAGGTCGGGTACTTCGACACCGTGCCGTACGGCGGGGACACGAACCAGATGATCGGTTCGTGGTCCAACTACCCCTACTTCGATTCGGGCATCATCGCGGTGACCAGCGGGCGCGAGGGCCTCTTCCTCGTTCGCTACCGTGACACGAACCTGATTCCCTGACCCGGACCGCAGAGCTCCTACGCACATGATGAATCGCACGAGGTTCCTGCGGTTCCTGGGCATCGCCTCGTCCCTGGCCCTCTTCGGGTGCGGGGGCGGGGCGGGTCCGTCCGGGACCGCATCGACCGTGTCGTCGCCACCCTCGGCGTCGCAGGCCGATCGGGTATATGTCGTCTCCCAGGAAGGGGTCTCGGTGGGGGTGTTGGACGCCGCCACCGGGGAGCTTCTGGAGGAGGTCGATCTCACCGCGATGGGCTACACGCCCACCGCCAAGGCGCACCACGTGGCCGTCGAGCCCGACGGCTCCTACTACTACGTGTCCCTCATCGCCGACGGGTGGGTCCTGAAGCTCAACCGGGACAACGAGGTGGTGGCACGGGCCGAGTTCGAGACGCCGGGACTCCTGGCGCTGGATCCCACCTCGGACCTCCTCTACGTGGGACGGTCCATGGCCGCGGTGAACCCGCCGCAGCGCGTCGGCATCCTGAACCGCACCACCATGGAGATGGAGGAGGTGGACGTCTTCTTCCCCCGTCCCCACGCCCTTGCCGTGGATCCGATGGGCGACCGGGTCTTCACCGCCTCCCTGGCGGAGAACCGCATGGCCTACGGGCCGCTGGGGGCCATGGAGGTGGATCTCATGGACGTGGCGGGGCCCCTCCAGACGCTGGTGCAGTTCGCCGTCTCGCCCGACGGGCGCTGGTTGGCCGGCACCGGTCAGATGACGGGCCAGCTCCTGGTGTGGGACCTCACCGGTGAGGTGCCGGAGCTGGCGCACACGCTGGACCTTGGCGGGCAGCCCTGGCATCCCTCCTTCACCCCCGACGGGGAGGAGCTCTGGGTCCCCCGGCGGACGGCCGACGCCGTCTCGGTGGTGGACAGCCGGTCCTGGACCGTGGCGGCGGAGCTGGAGCATCCGGCTCTGGCCGAACCCCACGGGAGCGCGGTGAGTCCCGACGGCTCCCGCGTCTTCGTGGCCGGGCGGAACACCACCGGCGCCTATGGCGTGCCGGGCAATCCCGGCACGGTGGTGGTCTTCGACCGGAACAGCCGCGCGGTGCTCCACGTGGCGGAAGTGGGACCCTACGCCGCCGGCATGGCAGCGCCCATGCCCTGGCTGGGAGCGCGCGGACCCTCGTCGCCGGACCGCTGAGGAGGATGCGGCCCTTCCTACCCCGTAGACGATCCCTGCGCGTGACCTTCGGGCATCCTCTTCTGGCCGCCGTGCTGGTGACGTTGGTCGGGTGTGCCTCGGGCAGTGGCGGTTCGTCCGGCGGCATGGAGGGCGCGGCGGACGGGCCCGTGGGGGCCTCCGGGTGGGAGCGGGTGCCGGATCCTTTTCCGGTGACGGGGCCGGAAGGTCGCCGGTATCCGGATCCCTTCGTAGGAGGCTTCAACCAGCCCCGGCCGCAGCTCGTGGACATCGACGCCGATGGCGACGAGGACCTCTTCATCCAGGAGGCCTCCAACCAGGTCGCCTTCTACGAGCACACCGGCGACGCGGAATTCCCCTTCCGCTGGCGCACCGACCGGTTCGGGGATCTGGAGATCGGGGAGTGGTATCGGTTCGTGGACATGGACCAGGATGGCGATTGGGACCTGCTGGCGGAGCAGCCCTTCAGCTACATCCGGTACTACCGGAACGAGGGGACGCCTTCGGAGCCCGACTTCGTGCTGGCTGCCGACAGCCTTCGGGACGTGGACGGCGACGCCCTCTTCAGCGATCGCCAGAACATCCCCAACGCCACGGACCTGGACGCGGACGGGTCGGTGGACCTCCTCGTGGGTCGTCTGGAAGGCACCATCACCCGCTACGAGCAGGAGGGAGCGAACGCGGCCGGGGTGCCGGTCTTCCGGTTGGTGACCACCCGCTTCGAGGACATCGAAATCGTGGCGGAGCTCGCCGGCGGGAGCCTGCACGGCGCCAACACCATGGCGCTGGGGGACATCGACGGCGACGGCGACGACGACCTCTTCTGGGGCGACTTCTTCGAGCAGGGCCTCCTCCTCATCCGCAACCTGGGCTCACCCCAGAGCCCCTCCTTCCGGACGAACCCCGTGCCCTTTCCGCAGCCCGACCCCCTCCTTACCAGCGGCTACAACGCCCCCACGGTGGGCGACATCGACGTCGACGGCGACCCGGACCTCCTGGTGGGGGTGCTGGGCGGCGCCTTCAACCCCAACACCACCACCCGAAACAACCTCCATCTCGTGGAGCAGACGGCGCCGGGCACCTTCGCCAAGCGAACGCCGCGCTTCGTCGGGACCATCGATGTGGGGAGCGAGAGCGTACCGGTGCTCCAGGACCTGGACGGGGACGGGGATCTGGATCTCCTGGTGAGCAACAAGATCACCCAGTTCGACAACCAGAACGGGCAGGTGCACATCTTCCGCAATCAAGGCACGCCGACGGCGCCGGAGCTCGTCCACGACGGGGTCCTGGCGTCCATCACCGACGGCTACCACTTCGTTCCCGCCTTTGGCGATCTGGACGGGGACGGCGACGCCGATGCCATCGTGGGGACGTGGGGCGACGAGCTCCGCTACTACGAGGGCAGCGGGGACGCCGGCGCCGAGGGGCTGGTTCTGCGGGACTCTGCCGTGGTCACCCTGAGTCGGGGCCGGAACGCCGCACCGGCGCTGGCGGATCTGGACGCCGACGGCGATCTGGATCTGGTGGTGGGGGAGTCCGGCGGCGAGCTGAACTACTGGCGCAACGAGGGCGACGCCGGTGCCCCCGACTTCGTGCTGGTGAGCGACACCTGGCTCGAGGCCGACGTAGGCCGCCGGTCCTTCCCCGTGCCGGTGGACTGGGACGGCGACGGGGACCTGGATCTCCTGGTCGGGAGCGAAGGGGACGGCCTCCAGCTCTTCCGGAACCGGGGGAGCGCCTCCACCCCTGACTTCGTCACCGAGCCGGAGACGGTGGACATCCCAGACTTCGGCTATGCTACCCCGGCCTTCGGGGACCTGGACGGCGACGGCCGGGCGGAGATGGTGCTGGGTGGGACCGGCGGCGGCCTCTGGTACTTCCGGCCGGCACGATGACGGATCACGACGCTCCGGTCTACGCGGCCTTCGTCTCCCCCCACGGGTTCGGTCACGCGGCCCGGGCTTCGGCGGTCCTGCGGGCCCTCCACGACCGGACCGGCGCCCGGTTCCTCCTCTTCAGCACCGTGCCGCGGTGGTTCTTCGACGAGTCCCTGGAGGGCCTCTACGACTACCACGAGGTGGAGACGGACGTCGGGCTGGTCCAGCGCTCGGCGCTGGAGCACGACCTGGACGCCACCCTCGAGGCGCTGGACGACTTCCCCTCGCTGACGGGTCGCCGGGTGGTGGAACTCGCCGGCGTGCTGGAGGAGGCAGGCGCCCGTGCCGTCCTCTGCGACATCGCCCCGCTGGGCATCGCCGTGGCGGACCACGCCGGAGTGCCGAGCCTGCTGCTGGAGAACTTCACCTGGGACTGGCTTTACGAGCCGTTCCACGATCGGGTCCCGGGGCTCGCGGAGCACTCCCGGCGGCTGGCCGAGTGGTTCGACCGGTCCCAGGTCCACCTCCAGACCGAGCCGCTCTGCCGCCTGGACATGAGCGCCGACGCCCTCCTGCCTCCCATCTCCCGTCCACCGCGCAGGGACCGGGACGAGGTCCGGGCCGAGCTGGGGATCCCCGACGACGAGTCCCTGGTGCTCCTCACCATGGGCGGGGTGGGGGAGGAGCTCCCCTTCCTGGACCGTCTCGCCGGGC
>CAKZOQ010000352.1 GCA_937136445.1 uncultured Gemmatimonadota bacterium | reverse complement strand
CAATCCCGCGCCGTGGAGACCCAATACAACATCCATCCGGCCGTTCTCCTTAGCTGGCCCTCCAGTCGGTCGTACTTCTTTCCACAGCGCATTCGGGCTGAGACCAGCGAAGGCCGGATTCTCCTCCAAGGCCGCTACCGCCCTGATCCCGTAATCCGGAGCTCCTTCCGGCGGGTAGGAGCCCGGGCGTACACCGCGCACCCGGCCAGCCCCACAGACAACGAGGAAAGCAGTCTTGGGGCAGCGCTTCTTCCTAGATGACTCGCTGCTCGTCAGAGTGGCGATTGCCTCATCCCAGGCCTCGGAAGGCTGGGCGCTCCTGCCACTGACTAGGCGCTCTACGGCGTCAACTGCGGCGGATCCGTACTGGCCCATCTTAGTCTCCAGAAAACGCGGAGGGCTTCACTCATCCGCTGCTCCTTGCGGCCAAGCTCGGCTCATGTCGGCTAACGTTCAGGGGTTGCCGAGCGTGGCCCGGCTGCCCGGTACTTGGGCACGGTAGCTCACTCCGCACCTGAACCGCCAGAGCGTTCTGCGAGCTCAGGGGCATGCAGGACGGAGCGAGCGCCGCGAGCGGAGCAGGCAACCCTCCGTGTTATGTGGAGTGGCGCGATCCGCCAGCTATATGTTTGCCTTCTCGGGCTCTTCTTCGAGGTCTTCGAAGAGCTGGATGCGAACGCGACCCTCCGGGAAGTTGGCCATGATCTCCAACTCGCCACCCATGGCCTCGACGAAGCGACGGAGGGAGCTGAGGTACATGTCCGTGCGCCTCTCGAGCTTGGAGATCGTGGCTTGGTTGAGACCGAGGACCTCGGCCAGCTCTTCCTGAGACAGCTCCCGGGCCTGGCGCAGCTCTTGAAGGGGAAGCTCGTCGAGGAGTTCCTGCGTACGCTTCCGGATCCGCTCCTGCCGCTCGGGAGCCATGCTCTCACGGATCTTCTGGAACTTGGTAGCCATCAGAGGCCTTCCTTCTCGAGGATCTCGAGATGCTCGTCGTACAGGCTGTCAGCCTTCGGTACGAACACATCGTACCACCGGTCGTCTCCGGTCTTGTCCCCCGCGATGAGTAGAATGGCGACTCGCCGGGGATCGAACGCATACAGTGTTCGGAATGGCCGTCCATGGACCTGCATCCGCAGCTCCCGCATGTGGGAGTGCCGGGAGGTCGCTACCCCACTGCTGTAGGGGAAAGGGAGGTGGGGCCCCTTCGCCTCCAGGAGGCCGACGACGGCCGCTACTTCGTCCTGCTGCTCGACTGGAAGGGCCGCAAACCACTCAAGCCACTCGTCTGTAACCTCCACCTCGTACGCCATCCAGGGAATATGCCTCTTAGTGCATACCAAGACAATGGCTAAATGGGTCCATCACCTGCCCGTTCCCGTGGCGCCATTCCACATAACTAGTTCTTCCCGCATCCTACTGGTCGACCACTGATCCGTCCAAACCCCGAACGGATTCCCGACTCGGAGGTCGTAGGCCGATTGCTCCGCGAGTATCCTACCCGTAGCGCGCCGACGCAAGGATCCTCGGCCCTACTCCAGGTTGTCCAGTGGACTCCGTAGGGTCTCCAACGTCGTACGGGCTACATGGGTGTAGATCTGGGTCGTACCGGCGCTCTGGTGACCCAGGAGCTCCTGGATGACCCGCAGGTTCGTGCCGGACTCAAGCAGATGGGTGGCAAAGCTGTGACGGAGGACGTGCGTCGTGACCTTCTTGGGGATGCCGGCCCGCCCCGCCGCGCGCTTCACCACACGCTGCACCGTTCGGGCGGTCAGGTGGCGCTCTGGACGGGCGCCAGGGAACAGCCAGGGCCCCACCCCGTGCACGCTCCGATAGAGCGCAACCGCATCGATCGCCCGACGGGCCAGGATGGTGTAGCGATCCTTCCGTCCCTTGCCACCCCGCACCCGAAGCAGTCCCCGGCCGGGATCCAGGTCTTCGGGGCGCAGACACACCACCTCCCCGACCCGCAGACCCGACGAGTACAGGAGCATCACCGCGGCCCGGTGCTTCAGGTTCCGGACCACCTCCAGGAGGCGTCCCACCTCGCCCTGGCTCAGCACCACGGGTAGGCGCGACTCCTTCCGCGGACGCGGAAGCGCCAGGGCGATCCTGGGCCGGCCCAGCACCACATCGAAGAGGAACCGGATCGCGCTGACGGACTGGCTATGGTAGCTCCGGGACACCTTCCTGACTTCGACGAGGAACAGGAGGTACCGCTCCGCCGAGGGGAGCGGATCCTCCGGGAGGTCCTCTGGATCCACACCGGTCCACGCCAGGAACCGGCGGATGTGGGCCAGATAGACCTTCCGCGTACGAGGGCTGTAGCCGCGAAGCAGGAGGGCACGCCGGACGATGTCCAACGCATGACGGGAGGGGCCCCGACCCGACGCTTCTTCGTCCCGGTCCCGTGAGGCATCGGCAGGAACGGGTGGGGTTTCCTCCACGCGATCCCCGAACGCCCGTCGGAGATCCGCCAAGCTTGCCTCGGCATCGGGGACCCGCCAGACCCGCGCCTCCCCGTCCCACAGCCGTCCCGGTAGCCGCCGCACGACCAACAGGTCCTCCGCGGTGAACCCGGGGCCGAATCGGACTTCGAGTCCTCCGGTGACGCGACGAACTCGGACGCGGGCTCGAGGCGGACCTCGGCCCGCAGGATGGTGAGAAGCTTCGGCCATGCACCACGAAGCCGTCTACTCCAGGGCGAAGCCATGGCCCGACGGGCCCGCCGACTCCGAGGACGGTCCTACCCCTCCGAGCGCAGGATTTTCGCAGGATCCAGCCGCCCAATGCGCACCGCGGGCACGAAGCTCGCGACCACTGCGAGGGTGCCGAGCGCGCCCACCACGATGGCCAGCGTGGCGGGATCCCAGGCGCCCACACCGAACACCAGGCTCTCCAGGAGCCGTGCGGTGGGAATCGAGAGCGCGATGCCCATCGCCAGTCCGATTCCGGCCAGCCACACGCCTCCGATCCCGGTCTTCAGGACCGCCTCCGAGGGAGAGGCGCCGAGCGCCATCCGGACGCCCATCTCGCCCTTCCGCTCCACGACCTCCTGGGAGACCAGCCCCCACAGCCCCACCCCGGCCAGGATCATGGCGAAGACGGCCATCATGACGAGGAAGCCGGCCTCCAGACGCTGACGCGCGAAGGCACGATCGACCACGGCGGAGAGGGTGCTGCTGCGGGCGACGGGAAGGCCCGGTGCGATCGACCGGAAGACGTCGGTGACGACTCCGGCGAGGGGGGCACCAGCTCTGGTGCCGCGCACGAGCCAGGTGGGGGAGAACCAGACGTGGACGCCCCGGAGGAATCCGGCGGGTACCTGGTGCGCCGACAGGTAGAGCGTCGGGCTCTGCCAGACAGGATTCGCGGCGTCGCCCCACCCCCCGGCCGCCTGCTGCACGTTGCCGACCACGCCCACGATCGGGGCTTCGCCCATGTCGGCCCCCATCTGGATGCGCGCGCCGATGGGCTCGGTGTCCTCCAGGTATCGGTCGACGAAGGCCTGATTGGCGACCAGGACCAGTTCCTCGTCCGGGCCGTCGAGGTCGGTGATGGCACGCCCGCGCAGCACGGGCACCTCCAGCATCTCGAAGAAGCCGGGCGTCAGGTAGACCATGTTCGTGAGCAGGTTGCCCTCGAGGCCGGGGCGCCGGATCGGCATGTTCAGCGGCCGCTCGTACGGCAGCGTCAGTGCGACGGCGGCGGCACGCACCTCGGGACGCGCTTCGAGGGCTTCGATGGAGGAGGAGTACAGGGCCCGCGCCGCCGAGGCTTCGGCCCAGCGGGCATCGTCCAGGGAGTAGGTGACGGCATGCACGCCCGTCGGGTCGAACCCGGCGTCCAGTCCGTCCAGGTGCGCGTAGCTCCGCGCGAGGAGACCCGCCGAGAAGACGAGGACCGTCACGGCAGCCAACTGGCCGACCAGGAGCAGCTTTCGACCGAGGTGGCGCCCTCCCCGGACGCGCGTCCCCGACACCCGCGGCGAAGGCGTGCCGCCAACGGCGGTTCGCGCCACCGGCCAGATGCCGGAGAGCACGATCGATACCAGGGTGAAGCCGAGGGCTACGGCCACCAGGACTTCGGTCTCCGGAAAGGACTGCCAGGTCCCGAAGCGGGTGGAGAGTGCCGACTCCACCGCGGGCGCCACCGATACGAGGACGGCGATGCCCACCACGCCGCCGACGGTTCCGACCACCGCCACTTCGGTGGCGAGTTGACGCACCACGGTCCCGACGGCCGCACCGAGCGCGCGCCGGGTGGCCAGTTCGCCGGATCGCCGCAGCGTCCGGGCCACCTGCAGTCCGGCCAGGTTGCCCCAGCCGATGAGGAGCATGAGCACGATGCCCCCGACCAGGATCCGGATGGTCGCGCGACGTTGCTGAACGTCCGCCTCCACCATCGAGGTGAGTCCGAAGCGCCAGTCGCCCTCGCGCTCGCCCCAGTCGACGGCGGGGGCCACGCCCAAGAGTGCATTCGCCGACTGCTCCAGGGAACTGCCGTCGGGCAGGCGGGCCACGATCGTGTAGTTGGTCCCGCTGCCCTCTCCGCGGGGATCGGGGCGGAGCGGCGTCCACAGGTCGGCATCCGCCGGGGAGCGGAACTCCTCCGGCATGATCCCCACGACGGTGTGAGGCTCGCCCTTCAGTCGGATGGTGGTGCCGAGGATCTCCGGGTCGCCCCCGAAGGTCCTGGTCCACAGGTCGTGTCCCAGAATGGCGAGGGCGGGGCCGTCCGGTAC
>CAKZOQ010000351.1 GCA_937136445.1 uncultured Gemmatimonadota bacterium | reverse complement strand
TTCGCCTTCTGCGTCTTCTGGACCTACCTCTTCTTCTCCCAGTACATCGTCATCTGGTACGGCAAGCTCCCCTGGGAGCAGGCCTGGATCATCCGGCGCTCCGGGGAGACCTGGGGAGGCTTCAGCTTCCTCGTGTTGGTCTGCTGCTTCTTCATCCCCTTCCCGGGGCTCATCGGTCGGAAGGCCAAGATGAAGCCGCGCTTCTTCGCCGGCTTCGCGTCGGTGATCCTCGTGGGACTCTGGCTGAAGCAGTATGCGCTCATCGCCCCGTCCCTCCACCAGGAGGGCGACCCCATCTTCACGATGTGGCAGCCACTCATCGGCCTCATGTTCCTGGGGACCTGGCTCCTGGCCATCCGCTGGTTCCTGAGCACCGTCCCGGCCGTCCAGATGTGGCAGCCCATGGGCGACCCGGAGTCGCTGGAGGCGGAGATCCCGGCGGACCGGATGTCCGCCGACCCGGGCCCCGCCTGATCCGGCGCGGGTCCGCCATCCGAGGTACGAGCGGGCGCTCCCCACCGGGGGCGCCCGCTTTCTTCTTCTTCAGGGCCGCACCCCCGCCGCGGCCCTCCTCCGGCGGAGCCAACGGGCGTGGTGGAGGAACTGACCGCTCAAGACGGCGCAGCGCCCGAGTCGCGGGGTGTCGCCCGCCCTGCGCCCCGGCACCCGGTGGCCGCTACTCCGTCGCGGCTACCGGCCTACGCGACGCCCGTACCAGCCCATAGTGCCCGAAGGCCCAGGTCAGGACGAGCAGGAGCACCCCGGCCACCGCCAGCAGACGGAGCTCCCGTCGGGCCACCCCTTCCGCCGCGGCCAGGATCTGCTCGTCGGTCGTACCCACCACGACGAATCCCTCGGGCGTACGGTCCCCCAGGGTGGAGAGCGGAGCCACCGCGAAAAGGCGTCGTACACCGTCCAGATCCGTACCCGTGGCCATGAGGAGTGCATCGCCCGGGCCGGCGCGTAGGGGTGGGAAGTCGGGCCCCACCTGGGCACCGACCGTGTCGCCGCCGGCGGTGCGAGCGGGCCGGCGGACCAGGACGTTCCCGGCCCGGTCGAGGACGGTGAGGGTGGTGGCGGAGGGCAGCTCGTACTGGACGCCGAAGCGCCCGAGGCCCGTAAGGTCCAGGGAGGCCGCCAGCACGTTCTCGAGGTCGTCTCCGTCGCTGCCGCCCCCGGACTCCGCCATGTCCTGCGGGGCCCCCATGGGCTGGGCTACGCCCACCGTCGGCTTGCCGGTGATCCGCCCCAGGGCGTACTCCCCCACGCTGAAGCGCTCCTGGGTGGTGGCCAGCAGGTAGTAGGCGCGGTCGCCCAGGTACAGCGGACCGTCGGCGGTGAGGGAGCCGCAGGCCATGTAGCCGTCCCGCCCGATGACCGAGAGGGTGGTGTACTGAGGCGTGTGGCGAAGGATGCTCTCCAGGCGCTCCTGGCATTCGGGCTGCCGCGCCTCCCGGATCTCCGGGAACTCGGCCAGGGCGGCCAGGAGCTGTCGGCTTTCCCCCACCATGCGGCGGTACTCCGCGGTGCTGAGACGGGCGAGTTGCCGGAGCTGTTCCTCCTGCCGATCCCGTTCACGCTCGCGGAGGGTCTGGTTGGCGATCCCGTAGAGCCCGATCGCCGGAAGGAATGCCAGGACCACCAACACCAGGAGACGGATGTGGGTGCGGGTCTCGTCGCTCACGGAAAACCTCCAGGCCGAGGGAAACCCTGGCGGCCTTCCCGGGCCACCGGGGTCGGAGGTGGGGCGACGGCGCGGTAGGTGAACCGAAGGCCCACCACCGAAGCCTCAGTCTAGGAAGCGTCGCGGGTGCGGGGCAAGCGAGATCGACCCCGGCGACGACGCCGAGGGTCGCCGTCGATCGGCCGCTCAGGCACCCGGCCGGAGCCTCAGGCCTCGTGGGCCGAAAGCTCCCGCAGCACCTCGTCGTGGAGACGTCCGTTGGAGCTGATCCCCGACCCGCCGTGGATGGTGGCCTCCCCCGCCCGGGTGGTGAAGCGTCCCCCGGCCTCGGTGGCGATGGTGAGGAAGGGACCGGCGTCCCAGGGGGCCATGATGGGATCCACCATGACCTCGGCACGCCCCGTAGCCACCAGCATGTGGCCGTAGCAGTCGCCCCACGTCCGAGAGAAGGCGCAGCGTTGCTGCAGCCGCCGCCACCCGGCGCCCTCGGGGCGGGAGAGGATGCGCTCCACGTCGGTGGTAAGGACCACGGACCGGTCCAGGGAATCCACCGGGGAGACCTGGCAGGGTCGCCCGTTCAGGGTGCAGCCCAGCCCACGACCGGCCGCCACGAGCTCCCGGAGCGGCGGGTAGTTGGCCACGCCCACGGCGCTCTCCCCCTCGATCTCCACGGCGATGAGAACGCCGTAGAGGGGCACCCCCCGCATGAAGGAGCGGGTAGCGTCGATGGGGTCCAGGACCCAGCGAACGCGGGCCCCTTCGTTGGATTCGCCGAACTCCTCGCCCAGGACGCCGTGCTCAGGATAGCGTTCGGAGATGTGCTTCCGGAGCAGCTCCTCCGCCTCCCGATCGGCGATGGTGACGGGACTCCCGTCCCCCTTCGCGTCGTGGTCCACCACCCCGCCGAAGTATTCGAGGGTGTGGCTGCCGGCCAGCTTGGCTAGACCGATGGCGAAGTCCAGGATCTCCCGGACTTCCGCAGGATCGTGGGGTGGGTTCATCGAGGGGGAGGGCGAGGGGGGGTGGAGGCCTCAGTTCGAGGCGAGACGTGATCCGGCTGGCCCGTTCTGGGCGGCCTTCTGACGATACATGTGGTCGTCCGCCGCCTGAAGGACGTCCTCCGCCGTCTTCATGGTGCTCTGGTCGAATTCGGCGAGGCCCACGCTCACCGAGACCCCGTGCTCCACGAGGCGATCCGAGCGCTGCAGGGCTGTGGCGACCCGTCGGGCATACCGCCGGGCCCCGTCGAGGTGCGTGTCGGAGAGGACGGAGACGAACTCGTCGCCTCCGTAGCGGGCCACCATGTTCATGGCCCGGTTCTCCTGGGAAAGCACCTGGGCGAAGCTTCGCAGGATCTCGTCGCCGGCCAGGTGCCCGAGGGTGTCGTTGTACTTCTTGAAGCCGTCCAGGTCGAAGATCACCACCACCAGGGAGCGACCGCGCCGGGCGGCGGCGACTTCCTTTCTCAGGTGAATCTCCAGGTGGCGCCGGTTGGGAAGCCCGGTGAGGGCGTCGGTGAGGGAGAGCGCCTGGAGGTCGGCGTGGAGGCGAGCATTCTCCAGGGCCACGGCGGCCTGGCCGGCGAGTCGGCTGAGGACCGTCACGTCGGCTCCGGTGAAGTGGTTCGTCTCCCGTTTGGCGGCGCTCAGGAAGCCGGCGACCTCGCCGCCCACCACCAGGGGGACGCCCACCCCCGAACCAGGACCCACGAAGTCCCGGATCACGTCCGGGATGAGGGGACTCGACTCCACGTTCTCCACCACCACCGGACTGCGGTCGCGGACGATCCGCTCGGCGAGCTCCTCGCTGAGTCGCCAGACCAGACCCGCGGGCAGGGTGATCTCCCCCCGGGAGGCGGCCACCCGAGCAGACGGACGAGCCTGCTCGTCCTCCGGCTGTTCCCGGAGCCAGACCGCGGCACCGTCCACCGCGAGGACCTCGGCTACGGCCTCCACGACCTTCCCGAGCACCTCGGAGGGGTCCAGCGAGGAGGCGACGGCCCGGCCGATCTCCTCCACCATCTCGGCCTCCCGCCGGCGCTCGTCCAACTCCCGGATGTGCAGGGCGTTGTCGATGGCCACGCCCGCGATGTCGGCGATGCCCTGGAGGAGGTCCAGGTCGTCCTGCGCGTAGGCGTCGGGGCGGTAGCTCTGGGCGCTCACCGTACCGAGGAGCCGACCCTTGTACGACATGGGCGCCGAGATGGCGGAGCGCGTCGTCTCCGCCGCGGCATCTCCCACCTCCGCCAGCCCCCGTTCGTCCAGGCGGTCGGTGATGAGTACCGGAGAGGCCTCCCGGAGGACTTCGCTGTCCGCCCCCAGGTACTGGATGTCGACGTCGTGGCGGACCTCTCCCTGGTCCACGTAGAAGACCACCCGGGCCTGGTCGGTGTGGGGGTCGTACTGGGAGATGAAGAACCCGGGAGCCTCGAGCACCGAGGCCGTCTCCTGGTAGACGGCCTCGTAGACGTCGGGAAGGCTCAGCGTCCCCGCCAGGGTTCGACCGATGTCCAGGAGGGCCCGGTACCGGGAGCCTACCGTCGACGGGCTGTCGGGAGCGTCAGAGGACGACATGGGAGGTCTGCGGATCCCGCTTCGGGGCGGAGCGGTGGCACCGGAAGGGACGGCGTAGGGGCCGAATAGGCCCAAAATACGGGGCTTCTGGCGGTGTCACAACTGGGCGCGCCCACCCGCCTCCAAGCGCCTTCGTTCCCGCCGGGGGTCCCGTCAGGACGGACGGTCCTCCAGCTGGATCCGGTCCAGGTGGTTGCCGATCTCGTACCCGATGGCTGCCAGGAGGCGGGCTTCCCGGGCGTCCGGCTCGGCCCGCGACACGATGGTCCGCAACGCCCGCATGACCGACTCGGGTGGTCGGGTGCCCTTGAAGAACCGGATCCGGCGGAGGCCGTCTTCCAGGGCTCCGTACATCCGCTCCAGCTCCTCCCGGGTGGGAGGGCCGGTGGACCGTCGGCCTTCGGGTAGCTCCTCGGGCTCCTCTTCGCCAGCCAGGAAGAGCTCGTAGGCGAAGGTGAGGCTGGCCTGGGCCAGGTTGAGGCTGGGGA
>CAKZOQ010000350.1 GCA_937136445.1 uncultured Gemmatimonadota bacterium | reverse complement strand
CGTCCCGGTCCCCCCGCCCCGGCACCCATGACCATCTGGAACAAGCTCTTCGGAGGCGACGACCCCGGTCGTGTGGACTACTACCGCGAAGGGGTGGACCTGCTGTCGGACCGGAAGTACCACGAGGCCCTGACCTCCTTCCGACTGGCCCTCAAGGAATCCCCGGGAGATGCCGTGGTGCTTCAGCAGATCGCCATCTGCTACACCCGGATCGGGATGACCGACGAAGCGGCCAAGACCTACAAGCACGTCCTCCAGAAGGATCCGACGGCTTCAGGGGCCCACTACGGCCTGGCCTTCATCCTCCTGAAGGACGGTGAGGTGGAGGAGGGAGCCGAGCACCTGGAGGCCTTTCTGGCCCAGCCGCCGGATGGTCCCGACGCCGAGAAGCATGTCCGCCACGCCCGGGGCACGCTGGCCGAACTCCGAGGCGAAGCCCACGAATCCAACCCCGAGCCGCCCCCGAATGAGCTCTTCTGACGACGCCCCCGAGTCCGGTGTCCTCCTGCGTTGGACCGGGGAGGATCTGGTCTTCCGGGGACGGGCGGCCGGCGCGCCGGAGATCGTGGTGGACGGCGACAACACCGCCGGCGCCTCACCCATGCGCCTCCTCCTACTCTCGGTGGCCGGGTGCATGGCCATCGACGTGGTCATGATCCTGGAGAAGTCCCGGGTGCCGGTGGAGTCGCTGGAGGTGGAGGTGGACGGCGAGCGCGCCGAGACGCCGCCACGACGCTACCGGAGCCTGAGCCTGGTCTACCGCGTGGAGGGTCCGGGCCCGGAGCACCAGGACAAGCTCCAGCGGGCCGTGGACCTGTCGCGGGACACCTACTGCAGCGTCCTCCACAGCCTCCGGGACGACCTGGAGCTGGACATCCGCATCGTGCGGGCCTGAGCGGGCCGGATCGGCCGAGGAACTCGCCCATGTCCCAGCGCACCTACGTCGCCAACGAGATCGAGGTCCCCACGGGGACGTTGGCCGATCTCTTCCTGCAGGCGGTGGATCGCTACCCGGCGACCCCGGCCTTCCAGTCGTTCGCCGGCTCCGGTCGCCTCGAGAGCCTGGACCACACTCAGGCGCTGGAGCGGGTGAAGGCGGTGGCGGCGGCGCTGTACGCCCTGGGGGTGGGGCGGGGGGACCGGGTGGCCATCATGTCGGAGAACCGCCCGGAGTGGGCGATGACCGACTACGCCTGCCTCTGCTCCTCCGTCATCGGGGTCCCGATCTACCCCAGCCTCCTGGCGCACCAGGTGGGGTACCTCCTGCAGGACTCCGGGGCAACGTGGATCTTCGTGTCCTCGCCGGATCAGCTCCAGAAGGCGGTGGAGGCCCGGGAGGAGTGCGGGCACGAGGTACGGATCGTGGTGTTCGACCCCCCCTCCGGCGATCTGCCGGACGGGGTGCTCTCCTGGGATGCCCTCCTGGATCGCGGCCGGTCAGAGGGCTGGGAGGACGAGGCCTTCCGCGCCCGAGCCGCGGAGCCGTCGCCGAAGGACGTGGCCACCATCCTCTACACCTCCGGCACCACCGGCGACCCGAAGGGCGTCATGCTCACCCACGACAACATCTACTCCAACGTCATGGCGTGCTCCGACGTCCTGGACATCGACTCGGAGGACACCACGGCCAGCTTCCTGCCCCTGTCCCACATCCTCCAGAGGATGGTGGACTACCTCTTCTTCCACGTGGGCTGCGTCATCGCCTATCCCCGCTCCATCCAGACCGTGGTGGAAGACCTTCCGGTCATCCGTCCCACGGTGGCGGTGTCGGTGCCGCGGCTCTACGAGAAGATCTACAACAGCGTCATGGACGCCGACGGACTCAAGAAGAAGCTCATCAATTGGGCGGTGGGGGTGGCGGACGAGGTGGCGGAGCTGCGCCTGGCCGGAACAGAGCCTCGGGGTCTTCTGGCCCTCCAGTACCGGCTGGCGGATCGCCTGGTCTTCTCCAAGGTCAAGAAGGCGGTGGGTGGCAGGCTCCAGTTCTTCGTGAGTGGGGGCGGACCCCTGGCGCCGGCGCTGAACCGCTTCTTCTACAGCATCGGCCTCACCATCCTCGAGGGGTACGGCCTCACCGAGACCAGTCCGGTGACCAACGTGAACACCGTCGAGGACTTCCGCATCGGAACGGTGGGGAAGCCGGTGCCGGGCACGGAGGTCCGCATCGCCGACGACGGGGAGATCCTGATCCGGGGACGGCAGGTCATGAAGGGCTACTACGAGAACCCCGAGGCCACGGCCCAGGCCATCGACGAGGACGGCTGGTTCCGCACCGGCGACATCGGGTTCATCGACGCCGACGGCTTCCTCGGCATCACCGACCGGAAGAAGGACATCATCGTCACTGCCGGCGGGAAGAACGTGGCCCCCCAGCCGGTGGAAAACCGCCTCAAGTCCAACCCCTACGTGGAGCAGGCCGTGATGGTGGGGGACGAGCGGAAGTTCGTTTCCCTCCTGGTGGTACCCGCCTTCGAGCCGCTGGAGCGGTGGGCCCGGGAGCAGGGCCTCGCCTGGGAGGACCGGAAGGAGCTGGTGGCCCTCCCACAGGTCGTGACCTTCATCGAGGCCCAGGTCCAGAAGGGACTCGAGGGGCTCGCCTCCTACGAGACGCCCAAGAAGGTGGCGCTTCTCGCCGAGGAGTTCACCCAGGAGAACGGCGCGCTGACCCCCACCCTCAAGATCAAGCGGCGGGTGGTCCAGGAGCAGTTCGAGGACGTCATCGACGGGCTCTACGAGCACGAAGCGGCGGACGTGGTCCATGAGCGGTGAGGAGCAGGCCGGGGGCGGAGGCGTCTGCACGGTCCTCGTGACCGCGCCGGACATGGAGGTGGCGGAGACGCTCGGGACCCGGCTGGTGGAGGAGGGACGGGCCGCCTGTGCCAACCTCCTGCCCGGCGTGGTCTCCCTCTACCGGTGGGAGGGTGCCCTCCAGCGCGACGACGAGGTGCTTCTCATCCTCAAATCCACCCTTCCCGCCGCCGAAGCACTTCGGGAGCGGGTCGTGGAACTCCATCCCTACGAGGTCCCCGAGGTGCTGGTGCTCCCCGTGGGCGGCGGGCACCCACCGTACCTGGCGTGGGTGCAGAACCAGGTGGGAGCCTGACGCATGGACGACCGTACCGAACACGACGCCGATCAGTCCGCCCACGAGCAGGATCCGCCGGAGTCCGCCGTGGAGGGTGAGGAAGGGTCGGGGGAGGGGGCGCCGAACCGTGCCGCCGAGGAGCCACTGGACCAGCAAGGCGACCTGCTGGAGGGACTCGATGAAGAGGCCGTGGAGGCGGAGGACCTCCCCTCCGAGCCTACCCATGAGGAGGTCGAGCCCGAGCCCCCCCCCGCCGTCACCTTCGAGATGGTGGGTGACCCCGGAGACGGTGGGATGCCCATCCCCCCGCCCGCCGGCGAACGGCTGACTCGTGCCCGGGACCTGCTGGAATCCGGACAGCCCAAGGAGGCCATCGCCGTCTACCGCGACGTCCTCACCGAGAACCCGGCGAGCCTACGGGCCCGGATCCAGCTCGGGGAGCTGTACGTCTCGCTGGGGAGCCAGGAGCAGGCGCTGGAGCAGTTCGAGGCGGCCCAGGCCCTGGAGCCGGAGAACGTCGAAGTACTGGTCCACCTGGGCGCCACGCTGGGGGCGCTGGCGAAGTATTCCGAAGCCGAAGTGATCCTCCGCCGGGCCCTCCGCCTCCAGCCCGAGAGCATCCCGGCCCGGGCGGCCATGGGCATTCTCCACTTCCGTCGAGGGGTGTACCAACAGGCCGAGCTGGACCTCAAGAAGGTCTGCGAGGAGGATCCGGAGCACGCAGCCGCCTTCTTCTACCGCGGCGAGGCCCTCAACCGGCTCAGCCGGCACGACGAGGCCCTGGAGGTGCTGGAGCGGGCCACCGTCTTGGACCCCTACAACGCCAAGGCCTTCTACACGCTGGGCATCCTCTACGATCGCCGGCACCTGCCCGAAGAGGCGGCGGCAATGTACCGCCGGTCCCGGGAAGCCCAGAGCTCGTGATCCAGGTCCAGGTCGGCCGCCTCGTCCACTACGCGGGCGGGGCCCTGGTTCGTCCCATGCGTTCGGATCTGGCCTCCACCACCGCGGCCTCCCGCGAGGTCTGGGCGCAGTGCGGCGAGGCCGTGCGGGATCGCCTGGAGCTGGTGGGAGAGGTTCCGGTGGGGGGTGCGGTCATCACCCCTGCCGGGGACCTTCCCTGCGACTTCCTCATCCACGCCGTCACGTCGACCCCCACCGAGGCCGAGGCTCCCCTCACCGTGCAGCAGGCGCTCCGGAACGCCCTCCGTCGTGCGGCGGACTGGGGGGTGGAGTCGCTGGCGGTTCCTCCCATGGGAGGCGGCGTGGGGGTGATGGGGCTCGAAGAGGCGGCCACCAGCCAGGTCGAGATCCTCCGAGACCACCTCGACGAAGGTCCGGAGCCCCGGGATCTCACCATCCTCGTCGCCAACGCGTACGAGGAGGACGTCTACGGCCGATTGATCGCCTCGCTTCTCGAGGAATGAGGGGGCGGCCCGGAACCACCCCCGGGGGGAGGACGTACCCTACCCGTCCCATTCATCCCCTGTCGGAGCGCGTCCGTGGGTAAGCGGATCACAGGTACGGCCCTCATCCTCGTCTGGCTCGCCATGG
>CAKZOQ010000349.1 GCA_937136445.1 uncultured Gemmatimonadota bacterium | reverse complement strand
TCCATGCCCTGGCACGGCGCCGACATGGTGCACCTCTACGCCGAGGCGTGGAAGCGGGCCTTCGCCGACCGCAACACCGTGCTGGCGGACCCGGACTTCGTAGACATGCCCATGGAGGAGATGATCTCGCCGGAGTACGGAGCGGAGCGGGCCGCCGGCATCACGCTGGACGCCGCCACTCCCTCCACCGAGGTGGCCCCGGGCCTCGGGCCCGCCGCCGACGAGGGGGAGAACACGACGCACTACTCCATCGTGGACGAGGCCGGGAACGCCGTCGCCATCACCACCACCATCAACTCCTGGTACGGCAGCAAGGTGACCGTGACGGGCGCCGGCTTCGTCCTCAACAACGAGATGGACGACTTCGCTGCCAAGCCGGGGACGCCCAACCAGTTCGGGCTGGTCCAGGGGGAGAACAACGCCATCGAACCGGGCAAGCGCATGCTCTCGGCCATGACGCCCACCGTGGTCCTCCGCCCGGACGGGAGCCTCTACCTGGTCACCGGGACCCCCGGGGGATCCACCATCATCACCACGGTCTTCCAGATCATCTCCAACGTGGTGGACTACGGGATGGACGCCGTCGCGGCGGTGAACGCGCCCCGGGTCCACCATCAGCACCTCCCGGACCAGATCTACTACGAGAACTCCGGGCTGGAGCCGTCGGTGGTGCAGGCGCTGGAAGCCCGCGGGCACACCCTGGTGGAGCGCTCCGGGGTGAGTGGCGACGTGCAGCTCATCGTGGTGGCGGAGGACGGCACCCTCCGGGCCTGGTCGGACCCCCGCCGGGGCGGCCGGGCGCTGGGGTACTGAGCGTCGAGCCATGACCGAGCTCCGCACCACCCTCCCCTACTTCAAGCCCTACCTGCCCGGCTTCCTGTTGGGGCTGGGCTTCGTGGTGCTGACCAACGTCTTCACCAACGCCAGCCCCTACCTCATGAAGCTGGCCATCGACGGTCTGGAGGACCCGGAGGTCACCCTCTCGCGCATCGCCCTGCTGGCGGGAGCCATCGTCCTCGCCACGGCCCTGGGCGGCGCCTGCCGCTTCGCCATGCGGCAGCTCCTGAACAGCATCTCCCGGCGGATGGAGGCGGACCTCCGGAACGACTTCTTCCGGCACCTCCTCCGGCTGGACGCCTCCTTCTACGCCTCGGAGCGCACCGGCGACCTCATGAGCCGGGCCACCAACGACACCCAGGCGGTGCGTCAGGCGGTGGGGCCGGCGGTGATGTACACGGTGAACACCGCCATGGGCTTCACCATCGCCCTGGCGCTCATGCTCTGGATCAGCCCCCGCCTGACGCTCTACGCCATGATCCCCATGGTCCTCCTCCCTCCCCTGGTGCTGGGGTTCGGGAAGGTCATCCACGAGCGCTTCACCGAGATCCAGGAGCAGTTCTCCACCCTCTCCACCATGGTCCAGGAGAACCTCACCGGGGTTCGCATCGTCCGGGCCTACACCCAGGAGGAGGACCAGGCCCGGCGCTTCGACGAGCTGAACCAGGAGTACCGGGAGCGCAACATGCGGCTGGTCTATGCCGCCGGCGCCTTCCGCCCCCTCATGCAGATGATCGCCGGTGCGGCCATGATCGTGGTCCTCTGGTTCGGCGGGCTCGAGGTGATGGCGGAGCGGATCACCGTGGGCGACTTCGTGGCCTTCGGCTTCTACCTCATGCTCCTGGTCTGGCCCATGATCGCGCTGGGCTGGGTGGTGAACCTCTTCCAGCGGGGCGAGGCCTCCATGGGCCGGCTCAACGCCATCCTCCGCCGCCCCTCGGAGCTCCCGGTGCCGGAGGAGCCCACCCGTCTCCCGGACCCCGTGGAGGGTCGGGTCCAGTTCCAGGGGGTGGGCTTCACCTATCCCGGGGCCAGCCGGCCGGTCCTCCGGGAGGTGGACTTCACGGTGGAGCCGGGTCAGACGGTGGCCGTGGTGGGCCCCACCGGCTCCGGCAAGTCCACCCTCATGGCGCTCCTGGCCCGGCTCTACGACCCCACCGAGGGGGTGGTCCGGGTGGACGGCGTTCCGGTGGACCGGGTGGAGCCCGCCGAGCTCCGACGAGCCATCGGGGTGGTGGCCCAGGACACCTTCCTCTTCAGCGACACCATCCAGGCCAACATCGCTCTGGGGCTGGACGGCGCCCCCGATGCCGAGGACGTGGATGAGTCCGGCCCGGACGTGGCCCGGGCGGTGGAGGCGGCGGCGCGCATCGCCCAGCTTCACGAGCAGGTGGAGGACTTCCCCCGGGGCTACGACACCCTGCTGGGGGAGCGGGGCATCAACCTCTCCGGGGGCCAGAAGCAGCGCGCCACCCTGGCCCGGGCCGTGGCCCGCGATCCGTCCATCCTCATCCTGGACGACGCCCTCTCGGCGGTGGACACCCACACGGAGACGGCGATCCTGGCGGACCTCCGGCAGGTCATGGAGGGACGCACCTCGTTCATCATCAGCCACCGCGTCTCGGCGGTGATGCACGCCGACCTCATCCTGGTGCTGGACGTGGGAGAGATCGTGGAGCGGGGCCGCCACCAGGAGCTCCTGGCCCGCGAAGGCACCTATGCGACGCTCCTCCGTCGGCAGCTCCTGGAGGAGTCGTTGGCGGGCGAGGAGGACGGCGAGGCGCCCAGCGAGCTGGCGCGGACCTGAGGCGGCGGGAGCCGGAAGCCTGCCTGCAGCACCATCGAGGTCGGCCGCTTCGTCCCCGCCACCACCAACGCCCTCCTCCTGCGGACCACTC
>CAKZOQ010000348.1 GCA_937136445.1 uncultured Gemmatimonadota bacterium | reverse complement strand
ACCCGAGAAGTCCCCGGCCTTCACCACGGTGATGGCGTCCAGGTCCAGGAAGCTCCGCACCGCCTCGTTGATCTCCTCCACGGTGAGGGCCCGCACGGCGGCCTCCAGCTCGGCGTCCCACCCGGAGAAGGTCCGGTCGAAGTAGAGCCGGGAGGCCAACTGCGCTGCGAGTTCGGCGTCCTGGGCGCGGGAGAGCTGCCGCCCTTCGAGCCAACCCTGCTTCGCGGCCTCCACCTCCTCGGCAGCGAAGCCTTCGTCCAGGACGAGTCGGAGCTCCTCGTAGAAGGCGGCCTCCAGCGAATCGGCGTTCTCGGGCGCGTAGATGGCGAAGGTGAAGAACTGCCCCGCCGGATCGGTGGGGTGGGCCTGGATGCCGCCGGCGACTCCGTAGCTCAGCCCCTCTTCGGTGCGGATGCGGGTGGAAAGGCGGGAATTGAGGACGCCGCCCCCGATCATGTAGCCGGCCAGGGCCAGGGCCGGGTAGGCGGGGTCCGTCTCGGCGAGCTCGAGGTTCTGTCGTGCCAGGAAGAAGGCGTTCGCCTTGTCCGGAGTCTCCACGACGAGCTCCTCCGCCGGGACATCCTGGTAGGGAGAGGGGATGCGCTGGAAGGGGTGCGGGCTGGACCAGTCGCCGAAGGATTCCTCCAGGACGGCGCGGACCTCCTCGGCGTCGAAGTCGCCCACGACCACCAGATTCCCCCCCTGGGGTCCCCAGAAGTCCCGGTAGAAGGCCTGGACCTCATCCAGCGTGACGGCATCCAGTCGAGCCAGCGACTCGTCGATGGTGGGGGTGTAGTTGGGATGGTCCTCGGGCCAGGGATCCATGTGGCGGGCCAGGGCGATCTGCGCCTGAGGCCCCGGCTCGGTGCTCTGGGCCTCCAGGGCGGTCCGGCGCTGCTCCTTCAGCACGGCGAACTCGCTCGCGGGGAAGGCGGGGTCCCGGGCGATCTCGGCGAGGAGGAGCAGGAGATCGGGGAGGTTCTCCCGGGTGGTCTCGAACTGACCGCCGCCCTGGGAGGCGCTCCCATTGAGGCTCCCGGACGCCCCGAGACGATCCAGCTCGTCCTGGATCTCCTGCCGCGTCCGCTCCGTCGTCCCACGCATGAGCATCGCGCCGGCCAGATCTCCGGCGGTGGCGAGCCCGGAGAGGGAGGCGGCATCACCGAAGTGGAGCCGGAGGCGGGCCACCACCGTCTCGCCCCGGGTGTCCTTGGGGAGGAGGGCCACCTCCATCCCGTTGGCCAGGGTGAAGGTCTCGGTGCGGGCGTCCACGTTGGCCGGCGAGGGATCGAAGGCCTCGCCCTGGGCCACCGCCTCACCACCGGTGTACCCCTCCACCATGGACTCGATGTCAGGCATGTCCGGGATCTCAGCCCGGTCCGGATCGGTGGTGGGAAGGAAGCGCCCCACCGTGCGGTTCACCGGCTTAAGGTAGGCCTCGGCCACCCGCTGGACATCCGCCGCGGTGACCGCCTCCACCCGGTCGCGATGGAGGAAGAGGAGGCGCCAGTCCCCCATGGCCTCCCACTCCGAGAGCTGGAGGGCCGCGCCCTGGGAAGAATTCAGGAGCTGCTCGGTCTGCCGCTGGAGGGTGGCCTTGGCCCGGCTCACCTCAGCCTCGGTGACAGGCTCAGCGTCCAGGGCGTCCACCGTGGAGTCCATGACCGTCACGATCCGGTCCAGATCGGCGTCGGGGCCGGCGATGGCCCCCAGGAGGAAGGGGCTGGCTTCCCGGAGCTGAAACGGTGCGGAGAGGACGTTCGCCACGGTACCGGGCTCCACGAGTGCCTGGTAGAGACGGCCCGAGGGGGAGTCGCCGAGGATCAGGGCCAGGTGGTCGATGGCGGCGTAGTCCGGGTGCGATCCCGGGGGCACGTGGTAGCCGAACAGCACCAGCGACTGGTCGCCCGTGCGGCGGAGGGTCACCGAACGTTCCCCGTCCTGGGTGGGCTCGTCGGTGTAGGTGGGCCAGAGGACGTCGTATCCCGTGCGCTCGGGCCGGGGGATGGCTCCGAACTCGCGGGCCACGAGCTCCAGCGCCTGCGCCGGATCGAACTGGCCCGCGACGATGAGCAGGGCGTTGTCGGGCTGATAGTACTTCCGGTAGAACTGCTGGAGCCGCTCGATGGGGACGTTCTCCACGTCGGAGCGGGCTCCGATGGTGCTCTTGCCGTAGTTGTGCCAGAGGTACTGCGTGGCCATCACCCGCTGCAGGAGCATGCCCACGGGGTTGTTCTCCCCGGCCTCCATCTCGTTGCGGACCACCGTCATCTCCGACGCCAGGTCCTCCTCCGAGACGAAGGAGTTCACCATCCGGTCCGCTTCCAGATCGAGCGACCAGGCCAGGTTCTCTTCGCTGGCCGGGAAGGTCGCATAGTAGTTGGTGCGGTCGAAGGAGGTGGTGCCGTTGGGTCGGGCGCCCCGTTCGCTGAGCTCCTGGGGGATGTCCGGATGGTCCGGCGTGCCAGCGAAGAGGAGGTGCTCCAGCAGGTGCGCCATCCCGGTCTCACCGTAGGCCTCGTGCCGGGACCCCACCCGGTAGGTGACGTTCACGGTGATCTGGGGCTGGCTCGGATCCGGGAAGAGGAGGACCCGCAGGCCGTTGTCCAGCCGGTACTCGGTGATCCCCTCCACCGAGGTGACCTCCTGGACGCC
>CAKZOQ010000347.1 GCA_937136445.1 uncultured Gemmatimonadota bacterium | reverse complement strand
CATCCGCGCGGCCGGCGTGCGCGTCCTCTCGTCGCTGGACGCCGAAGCCGCCGCCCGACCCGGACGGGCCAGCGGCATGCCCTTCACGGCCCGCACCTTCCCCTGGATCGTCGCCGGCCACGAGCTTCATCACCGCGCCGTCCTCCGGGATGCCTACGACGTAGGCCCGTGAGCGCCCCCCGGGCTCAGCGGGCGTGCTTCGCCGCCAGCGCGTCCAGCCCCGCCGAGATCTCCTCCGCGGAGACCCACTGCCCCCGCACCATGACCCCCACCCGGCCGGTGAGGTGGTCCAGGTCCTCCAGGGGGTCCTCCTCCAGGAGGACGAGGTCGGCCCGGTTTCCCTCGGCCACGGTGCCGAAGTTGTCCGCCAGCCCCAGGTGGTCCCCGACGTAGCGCGCCACCTCGACGGTGCCGCTCCGGAGGATCTGGTCGCGGGTCATGCCGGCCCCCTCCATCTCGGCGATCTCCCGATGGAGCGCGAAGCCCGGCACGTTGTAGAGCTGTGGGGAGTCGGTGCCCATGAGGATGCCCACCCCGGCGTCGGCGAGTTCCACGAGGATCCGGTCGCGAAGGTCGAAGAAGGCCTCCAGCTCCTCCGGCGTCCCCTGGGGACCTCCCGAGCCCTGCTGCCGCCAGGCCTCCCGCTGCTCCGACGACACGTAGACCATCTCGGGAAGGCCCAGATACTCGTCGGGGTCGCGGCCTGCGTAGAGGCTCTCCCACAGGTACTGGGTCGGCACCACATAGACGTCGGCCTCCAGACTCCGGCGAATGATCTCCTGGATCCGCGCCTCCTCGGCGCCCTCCACCAGCCCGCCCAGGCTGATGGTCCCCGTGCTCACCTGGGCCTGCACCCCTTCGGAGGCCACCGCGGTGACGTAGCCGTCCAGGTGGTCCACGGTGGACATGCCCGTGGCCAGGGCGTGCTCCAGCCCCACGTCGGCGGGGACGTGCCCGCCGTAGGTCAGGCCCACCTCCTCCGCCACCGCCACCATGCGGTCCCAGCTCTCCCGGGAGACCCCGGGGTGGATCTTCTGGAGGTCGTAGCCGGCGCCGGCGTGCGCGCGGATGAGCCGCTCCGCGTCGTCGGGCGTCGGGGCGCTGTTCCCGTTGATGGAGGGGGCGCCGACGTAGAAGGTGGGGCCCAGGAGGTCCCCGCCCTCCAACTCGTCGGCGAGCTCGATCTGGTAGGCCTGACCCAACATGCCCCGGATGGTCGTGATGCCGTTGGCCACGTAGAGGAACATGTAGTCCTCCAGCAGCTCCCGGGGTGGATTCGGGGTGGGAGGGACGTGGGCGTGCATCTCCGCCAGCCCCGGCATGAGGAACCGACCCCGGCCGTCGATGCGCAGGGCTCCGTCGGGCACCTCCACCGAGCCGGCAGCCCCCACCCGGGTGATGAGGCCGTCCTCCACCAGCACGGTCCGGCCCTCCATCCGCCGATCGTCGTCCATGGTGAGGACGGTGACGTTCTCGAAGGCCACCACCTCCTGGCCGGACACCGTGGGAGCCGCCATCGCACAGGCCAGGACCGCCCCCACCACCCATCCCCTCATCCTCCGCATTCCCTCCCCCATCTCGTCCTCCTCGTCGTCGTCCGTGATCGTCCTCGCCTCGGGCTCCGCCGGGGAGGGTTCCCCGTCCGCCTCGTGGCGACTACCCGTCCTCGCCCACCCCCAGCCAGGACCGAGCCTCCGCCCGGCTCCGGAAGACGGAGACCTTCATCCCCTCCTCCGAGGCGTAGGCGGCGGCCATGCGCATGAGCCCGAAGGCCAGGTCTCCCGGTGCCAGGATGGCCACCCGCTGCACCCGACCGGCCCAGCGAGCAAAGAACGCCGCCGTCTCCCGCAGGTCCTCCGACTTCTTCTTCTGCAGGCCCGCCGCTCCGGAATAGTCCAGCAGCACCCGAACCGGCCGGGACAGCTCCGGCGACTCCAGCGCCTCCTCGCCCTTTCGCCGCACCTCGTCGGAGGTGAAGTCCCCGTCAAGGATGAATTCGAGGTGGTCCTTGTGGATGCGAGGCACGACCGGCACCGGGCTACTCCTGGTCCAGCGAGTCACGGAGGCGGCTCCACTCGCCGCCGAGGGTGTCCAGCATCTCCTCCAGGAAGGCCCTCTGCGACGCGTGGTCGGCGGAGAGGGGACCCACCCAGTCGCCGGTGGCGGAGTAGAGACGGGAGAGCCGGGCCGTCAGCTCGTCGAACTCCCGGTTCAGGTCCCGGAGCTCGGCGGCGTCGTCCTCCGACGGGTCCAGCTCCCCATCCTCCAGCGCGGTGGCCTGCTCTGCCACCTCGCTGGCCACGGCCTGGGCGTCCAGGAGGGTGCGGGCGATGTCGAGACGGGTCTCGGTCCACTGGGCGCGGACCAGGACGTCGGCGTCGATACGGGGATCCTCCAGGACCCGCACCACCTGCTCGGAGACCGTGCCGTTCAGCTCGAGCCGCACCGTGTAGAGGCCGGGGACCACGAAGGGACCCTCCAGACCGTTCTCCGAGCCGCCATCTGCCATGCTGTGGCGCAGGTTCCAGACCGCCCGGTTCAGTCCGGCTTCATCCGGAGCGGGGACGACGGCCACCTCGTCCCCCGCCTCGTCGAAGACGTTGATCCCCGGCGAGGTACCGCCCTCCGCCAGCCAGTAGTCCAGGATGGCCCCGGCGGGCGGGTTCTCGCCCTCGAAGATCATGTTCCCCGTGTGGGCCTGATCGCTCCGATACCGGATCTGCTCCGCGGGCTCGATGCTGAAGAGGTGGGCGGGGCGGGCCTGGACCTCCGGCGTGAGCTCCTGGAAGGCGTTCACCTGGTCCAGGATCCACACGCCCCGTCCGTGGGTGGCCAGCACCAGATCGTTGTCCCGGGGGTGCACCACCAGGTCGTTCACCGCCACGGTGGGGAATCCGGCGTCCAGCTCGTGCCAGCTCGCCCCGCCGTCGCGGCTCCAGAAGGCGCCGAACTCGGTGGCCATCCAGAGCACGTCGGGATTGCGCTGGTCGTCCCGCACCACCCGGACCACCTGCTCCGCCGGCAGGTCGCCGGTGACGCGCTCCCAGGTCATGCCGTCGTCGTCGGAGCGCCAGGCGTAGTTGCCGTAGTCGTCATTGCGGTAGTTGTTCGCCGCCAGATAGAGCCGACCCTCCACCAGCTTGGACGGGTGGATGGCGTTGACCCACATCATCTCTGGAGCTCCCGGGAGGCGGTCGGTGACGTTGGTCCAACTCTCGCCGTCGTCCCGCGACACCTGCACCTGGCCGTCGTCGGTGCCCACGTAGAGGATGCCCGGCGTGAACTCGGATTCGGCCACGGCGGTGAGGGTGGGCCAGTAGGGGATGCCGTCGTCCAGCGACAGAACGAAGGAATCCGGCTCCTGATCCATGATCTCCAGCGTCCGGCGGTCGGTCTGGGTGGTGAGGTCCCCAAGGGCCCGCCAGCTGTCGCCCTGGTCGGTGCTCTTGTAGAGCTCGTTCAGCCCGGCGTAGAGGGTGTGGTTGTCGTGGGGGCTGATGATGAAGGGCCCGTCCCAGTTCCCCGGGGGCATGGCGTTGCCCAGTCTCTGCTCGGGGTCGGAGAGGTCTGGCCAGGTGTCCCAGTTCCGCCGGGGGGCGATGTAGCCCTCGGGCTGGTTGGGTCGAATGAACTTCTCCTCGCCGGTGACCAGGTCGTTCCGGTTGAGCCCCAGGTACTGGCTCTCCACGTAGCTGGTGCGGTTGTCGGTGGTGTCCACCAGGGTGAGGAAGCCGTCGCCCCCACCCCACTTGGTCCAGTCCTGGTTGATGATGCCCTCGGAGCGGTAGACCTGGCTGGGGCCGCGCCACGAGCCGTTGTCCTGGAGCCCGCCGTAGATGTGGTACGGGTGCGCCATGTCCACGCTCACCCGATACCACTGGCTCACCGGCAGGTTGGTGACGTAGAGGAAGTGGTTCCCCCGGTCGTAGCTGATGCCCAGTCCGCCGTCGTCGGCCTTCATGACGTGGTTCGAGTCCTCGGGGTTCACCCAGACCAGCCGGTCGTCGCCGTGGGTGCGGTCGCCCCTGGGCTGGGTGAAGGTCTCGCCTCCGTCGTCCGAGTAGGAGTAGGAGTTCATCATGTAGACCCGCTGGTCGTCGCTGGGGTCGACCTTCGGCTGAGAGGCGTACATGGGCCGCGGGTTCCAGTCGCTCATCAGCTCCCAGGTCTCGCCCCGGTCCTCGGAGCGGTAGAGCCCCGCCTCACGCTGCTCATAGGCGGTGGAGGCGTTGTAGCGCTCCCCCTGTTCGATGCTGGCGTAGACGATGTTCGGGTCGCTCCGGTAGATGTCGATGCCGATGCGACCGATGTCGCCGGTGGGGAGGCCGTTCTCCAGCCCCGCGTTGGTGAGGCGGGTCCAAGAATCGCCGCCGTCCACGGATTTGTAGAGGCCGCTGCCGGGACCGCCCCCGTGGAAGCCCCAAGGCCGGCGGCGGCGCTGGTACATGGCGGCGTAGAGGATCTCCGGGTTCTCCGGGTCGATGCGCACGTCCACGGCGCCCGTCTCCTCGTCCACGTAGAGGATGCGGTCCCAGCTCTGCCCCCCGTCCATGCTGCGGTAGAGGCCCCGGTCCTCCTCGTTGGGGCCCCAGAGATGGCCCATGGAGGCCACGTAGACCACGTTGGAATCGTCGGGGTGCAGGGTGATCCGCCCGATGTGACGGGATTCGTCGAGGCCCATGTGGCTCCAGGTGGCCCCGCCGTCTTCCGACCTGTAGACGCCATCGCCCCAGCCGTTGCTCTGACGGCTGGCCCGCTCGCCGGTGCCGGCCCAGACCACCGCCGTGTCGGTCTGGTGCACCGCGATGTCGCCCATGGAGTGCACCGGCTGGTCCTGGAAGAGCGCCGTCCAGCGGATGCCGTTGTCCGCCGTCTTCCAGATGCCCCCGGTAGAGGTGGCCACGTAGAAGATGCGCGGGTCCTTCTCCACGACCGCCAGGTCCACGATGCGCCCGCTCATCGTCGCGGGACCGATCTCCCGAGGCTGGATGCCCGCCAGATGGTCGGCGCTCAGGGATCCGGTGGAAGGGCTCTGGGCGGCCGAAGGCGGGGCGAAGAGGAGGATCGCCGAGGCGACGGCGAGCAGACGGAGGGGCAACGACATTCGGTGGGGTCTCCAGGACGGAGTCGGGGTTCGTGCAACCGCTCGAAGATGCCCGATCCGCGGGCCGGGGAGCAAGGACGGGAGACCGCCCTCCGGACGGCTAGCCGGACGCCTCCCGCCCCTCGGTGCCCCGGACGGTGCTCAGAAGGCCGCGCCCACACTGCCGCAGAGCCAACGCACGAAGGGGGCCCCGGTGCGGCAGAGCCCGGCGAACCGGTCCACGAACCCGTCCGCCGTGACCTCCTCCTCGCCGATGGCCGCCACCGCCACGAAGTCCTTCCGCTTGATGTCGTCGATGAGCGGGTGGTCCCGATCGAACCCCTTCGGCCCCAGCTTCAGGCTCTCGCCCCCGAGCTCGAAGGTGGCCTGGAAGTCGGCGTCGCGGGTCGCGGAGCGCCAGGCCTCCGGGTCGTCCACGATGGATTCCCGGATGGCCGTCAGGGTGTCCCGGTCGGGGTGCCAGCTTCCCAGCCCGGCGAAGGATCCGCCCTGGGCGCCGGGGCCCAGACCGGCCTCGCCTTCCGGCTCCAGGTGGAGGTAGAAGCCGGGAGCGTGGACGTCGGAGGCGGCGGTGTGGCGGAACTGGACCCCGGTCTGCTCCTTGTAGGGCGGACGATCCGGGTTGAAGCGCAGGTTGGCGTGGATGCGGAAGAGGGAGCCGCCCCGGATCCGCGGTTCGGCCTGGAAGTGCCGGCTGATCTCGCGGAGGTGGGGGCGCATGGCCAGGACGAAGACCTTGCAGGGCTCCACCACGTCCTCCTCGTAGCGATCCCGGTTTGCCTCGAACCAGCTCTTCTGGTTGTTCTGGCGGAGGTCCCGGAAGAAGTCGAAGAGGGCCGGGGAGAAGGGAGAGGGTTGGGCCACGTTCGATCTCGGTCGGGAGGGGCGGAGGACTCCGGTACCGGATCCGCGTCGATCCGGTTCCCCCGGCTGTCGAAGGCGCGGAAGGGCGATATCTTTCCTCCAGGGCGCCCCGGCCCGCCGCGGGCGTCGCCCTCGAGTCCGGGAATCCCCCCACCGGAGGACCGCGTGCTGCTACGCCGTTTCTACGAAGACGGGCTGGCGCAGGCCAGCTACCTCGTCGGCTGCCAGGCCACCGGCGAGGCCCTGGTGGTGGATCCTCTTCGGGATGTCCGACCCTACCTGGAGGAGCTGGATGCGCAGGGCATGACGCTGCGATGGGTCACCGAGACCCACATCCACGCCGACTATCTCTCGGGGTCCCGGGAGCTGGCACGGGGCACCGGGGCGGAGCTGCTCCTCTCCGGCGAGGCGCCCGACGATTGGCGCTACGGCTTCGTCGAGTCGGACGGAGCTCGGCTCCTCCACGATGGGGAGGAGATCACCCTGGGGAAGGTTCGCCTCGGAGTCGTGCACACCCCGGGCCACACCCCGGAGCACATCTCCTTCACCGTCACCGATGGCGCCGCCTCGGACGAGCCGCTGGGACTCCTGAGCGGCGACTTCCTCTTCGTTGGGGACGTAGGACGGCCGGACCTCCTGGAGAAGGCCGCCGGCATCGAGGGCACCATGGAGGCGGGGGCCCGGCAGCTCTGGGCCTCGCTGCAGCGGCTGGACCGGTTTCCGGACTGGATCCAGATCCTCCCGGGCCACGGTGCCGGGTCGGCCTGCGGGAAGGCGCTGGGGGCCGTCCCCACCTCCACCCTGGGCTACGAGCGCCTGGTGGGGTGGGCCTTCCAGTGCGCCGACGAGGAGGACTTCGTGGCCCGCGTCCTCGAAGATCAGCCCGAGCCCCCGTCCTACTTCGCCCGGATGAAGCGCCTCAACCGCGACGGCCCGCCCCTCCTGGGGGGCGACATCTCCCGTCCGTCCCGCCTCCCCGCGGAGACCTGGACCCCCACCGCCACCGAGGACACGAAGGATGGTCCGGTGCTGGTGGACCTGCGGGACCGGGACGCCTACGCCCGGGCCCACCTCGCCGGTGGGCTGAACCTCCCCGCCGGCGACGGCTTCCTGGAGTGGGCCGGATGGTTCCTGGAGCCGGAGCGCAGCGTCCGGTTCCTGGCTCCCTCGCAGGAGGTCGCCGACGAGGCGGCACGGAGCCTCGCCCTCATCGGCCTGGACCGGGTGGAGGGGTGGCTCCCCCCCGAGGTGCTGGAGTCGGCGTCCCGGGTCGGGGCGACGGCCACCCTCCGTCGGGTGGCGTGGGACGAGGCGGAGCGCCTCCGGGAGGAGGGCGCGGAGGCGGTGGACGTGCGTCGGGGCACCGAATTCCGGGAAGGGCACTGGGCCGGCGCGCGCCACATCCACCTGGGACACCTTCCGGACCGGAGTCAGGATCTCCCTTCGGACCAGCCGGTCCTCGTGTACTGTCGAAGCGGGGCGCGCTCCGCCATCGCGGCGAGCCTCCTGGAACGCCGGGGTCTGGAGGCCGTGGACGTCGCCGGTGGAATTCTGGAGCGAACCCGACGCGGCCTGCCCCTCGCCGAGGGACCCTGATGCGGCGTCCTCGCGTCCCGGCGTTCGCATCCGGTACCTTGGATGGACGGTCTTCCCTCCCGCCCAGCTCCTCATGAGCGACACGAGCGACGACGCTTCCCGGTCGAGACCCTCCGGCCTCTCCCGGTCCATCGACGCCCTCTTCGACGACGAGGAGACGGCGGCGGCCCAGGTGGTCTGGGAGGAGCCGTCCCCGGACCAGCCCCACGCGGCCGAGGAGGGCGACCCCGAGGCCTTCCGCGTCGCTCTGGACGCCTTCCTCTCCGCCGACCCCATGGAGCGGGACGGCCTGGGTCGGGACCTACGGGCCGAGGCCGTGCCCCTCCGGGACGAGAACCGGGTGGACGCCCTGGCGGACGGTGTGGAGCGGCTGGCGCTGGAGGCCGGTGGGCCCCCGGATCAGGCGGCGCTGGCCATGGCCCGTCACCTCCTCTCCCCGGGGGTCACCTCCCGCATCGTGGCCCGACTCGGCGCCGCTCGAGAGGAGCATCGTCGGGAGGAGCTGGTGCGGGTCTGTACCCTCGTCGGCCACGAGATGGCGGTGGCCATCTCCGACGCCCTGTCGGACACGAAGGACCGCCGCGCCCGGCGGACCTTCCTGGATGCCATGCAGGCGATGGGACCGGACGCCATGCCGGTCCTGGAGACCATGATGGAGGATGGCCGCTGGTACGTCGTGCGGAACGCGGTGAGCGTCCTGGGCGAGCTCGACGAGCCGCGCTCCGTGGAATACATCACCACCTCCCTCGCCCACACCCACCCCAAGGTGCGCCGGGAGGCCCTCCTGGCGCTGGCCAAGGTCGGGGGAAGCGATGCCGGGATGCTGGTCCAGGGCATGCTGCAGGACCCGGACGCGGAGGTCCGACTCGCGGCGGTCATGGCCGCAGGGGAGCTGAAGGTGGAGCGCGCCCTGAAGCCCCTCCTGGAGATCCTGGAGGAGGAGGACGATGAGGATGTGGTCATCGGAGTTCTACGGGCGCTGGGTCGGCTTGGCGACCCGGGGGCCGTCCCCACCATCGAGAAGTACGCCGTGGGGTCCTTCTTCTCCCGCCCGCCTGCGGAGGTCAGGATCGCGGCCTATCGCGCGCTGAACGGCATCGGGACCCCTCGTGCCATGGGGCTCCTCGAGGAGGCCATGGACGACAAGGATCCCCAGGTCCGGATCGCCCTCCGACGGCTACGGGAGTAGGGGCTCCGTCACGAGCGGTCGGACAGCATCCCCATGACCCGCGCCAGGGCCCGGGCGAACCGGATCCCCTCGGGGAGGATCCGACCCAGCGGGAGCCGGTCCTGGGCCGAATGGCCGAACATCTCCGTCACCGTCAGACCCGGCTCCACCGAATCCGGGAGGGCCTCGCGGAGTCGGAGGGCCTCGGTGTAGGGGATGAGGTGGTCCCGTCGTCCATGAAGCACCTCCACCCGTCCGCCGGCGGCTCCCAGGCGGTCCCGCACTTCCAGCAGGGGGTCCAGGGTGGCGGCGGTGTCCGCCAGCCCCCGGGCGAGCTCGGCACCCTCCTCCGGGCCCAGGTCCGAGCCGTCGGGGGCCGCCAGGCGGTCGAACAGCCGACGACCGGCCGGGTCCAGGGGCCGACGAAGCTCCTCCTTGGCGGGGTCCAGCGAAGCATCCCAGGAGGGCAGGTTCCGGTCTCCGGCCACGCGGGCCAGTTCCAGGAGGGCCTCGGCCGTCGCCTCGCTCCCCTCGTAGCCCGGCACCCCCGGCAGGTAGTTCCCCGCCACGATCCAGCGACCGTAGGGATCGGGCCGATGGTGGTGCTCCCGGCCCCGCCATTCGTGGAGCCCGGTGAGCTGGTAGCGGATGGTACGTTCCAGGTCGCAGTACCCTCCGAATCCGGCCACTCCGTCCACCCGCGCGGCCACGGCCGGGTCGCCGGTTGCGGCGATGGCCTGCGGAGCCCCGAAGGAGAAGCCCACCAGGCCCCTCGCCGTCCCCTCGTGCTCGGGGCGACCCTCCAGCCAGTCCAGCCCTCGGTGCAAGGTGGGTAGGGTGCCTCCGGGCGCCAGGTAGAGGGCCTGCCATGCCGGGATCTCGGGGATGAGGACGCCCCCGCTGGCAGAGGCCAGCGCACGGGCGAACCGCACCAGCGAGGGGTGACTCCGACCGGTGCGGGTAAGCCCGTGGAGGACGACCCAGGCAGGGCTGGGAGGGGCGTCCGGAGGCGGGGCGAACCAGGTCGCCGGCAGCGGGTCCCCGGGGCCTTCGAGGCGTACCTCCTCCACCCGGACCCGGGATCGTCGGGTCAGCCAGGTTCGCAGGTAGGTGAAGGCCTGGACGCCGGGGTGGGGCACGGTAGGAGGGGGTGGGCGTGACGGGGGGTCCGGCGGGGGCTCGACGGGGCAGCACCCGTCTTGCGGCGCGCAGCCCCCACGAACATGATCCGGCCCATCGGCCGCTCCAACCTCGCCTCTCACCCCGGGTAACGTCCATGGTCCGTTCGGCCTCCCACCCGCCCTCCCGTCCCATGCCTTCCCACCGGCCTTCCCACCGGCCTTCCCACCGGCTCCTGCACGCTGCCGCCCGGCGAGTCGGCACGGGCCTGTTCCTGGCCGGCCTCACGGCCTTCCTCGCCCTGCCGGCCGCCGCCCAGGAGGGTCCGCGCATCGCCCACCAGCCGTCCGCCAACATCCCCTTCAGCGCCGCGGTCCAGGTGGGGGATACCTATTGGTTCTCCGGGAAGCTGGGCGTATCCGCCGAGACCCGCGCCATGGAAGAGGGCGCCGTGGCGGCGGAGACCCGCGCCATCCTCGAGGCCTTCGACGAGCTCTTCGGCGAGCTGGGTGTGGGCTTCGAGGACGTGGTGAAGGCCACGGTCTACCTCACCGACCTGGAGGGGTACGGGGAGATGAACGAGGTCTACGCGGAGTACTTCCCCGAGGACGCTCCCGCCCGCGAGGCCGTCATCGTCGCCGATCTGGTGGCGGGTGCCAGCATCGAGATCAGCTTCATCGCGGTGCGGCGCTGACGCGGCTCCTTCGGGGCCCCCTCGGGACGTCGTGACCCCGCCCCGTCCCGCCTGGGGAACCGCCGCCGCCACCGGGCTGGCGGCCCTTCTGCTGTACGTCCTGACGCTGGCGCCCACGACGGGCTTCTGGGACGCCAGCGAATACATCGCCACCGCGCACATCCTCGGCATCCCGCACCCGCCGGGGAATCCCTTCTTCGTGGTGCTGGCCCGGAGCTGGAGCATCCTGCTGGCGCCCACCGGGCTTTCCGTGGCGGTTCGCATCAACCTCCTGGCCGCCGTCACCTCGGCCCTCTCCGTCTTCTTCCTGGTGCTGGTGGCCCACCGACTCCTGGCGGTGGTCTACGGGGACGGCTGGCAGGCCCGGCTGGGGGCGGCCCTCTCCGGGTGGATGGGCGCCACGGCCTTCACCGTCTGGCACCAGTCCACCCTCAACGAAAAGGTCTACACGGTGAGCGTGCTGGTCATCGCCGCCGTGAGCTGGCTGGCCCTCCGCTGGCGGGACCGACGGGACGAGCCCGGCAGCGAGCGCCTGTTGCTGGTGGCGGTCTTCGTCCTGGCGCTGGGCTCCACCAACCACCTCATGTCGGTGCTTCCCGTGCCGGCGCTGGCGGTGCTGGTCCTGGCCAGCCGTCCGACGGTGCTCCTCCGACCGCAGTTCCTGACCCGAGGGGTTCTGCTCGTCCTGGTGGGACTCTCCCTGAGCTTCGTCCTCCCGGTCCGGGCGGCGCAGGACCCGGTCATCAACGAGGGCGACCCCACCTGCGACGGCGTCGCCGAGGCGGCGGTGGCGGTCTACACTCTGGGTCGCGCGGGCTGTCCGGCGCTGTCGGCGAACCTGACCCGGGAGCAGTATCAGAAGCCGCCGTTGGACCAGAGGATGGCGCCCTTCGGCCATCAGGTGACCAACTGGTTCCAGTACTTCGACTGGCAGTGGTCCCGGGGCATCGACCCCTCGGAGCGGCCGGGAACGGCTCGCCTCCCCTTCACGGTCCTCTTCGGACTCCTGGGCCTCGCGGGGCTCTGGGTGGCCCTTCGTGCCGACGCCGTGGCCTTCGCCTACCTGGGGGTCCTGGCGGGGACGCTGACCCTGGGCCTCGTCTACTACCTCAACTTCAAGTACGGGTACTCGCTGGCGCCGGAGGTCACGGACCCCGGCCTCCACGAGGTCCGGGAGCGGGACTATTTCTTCCTGGGGGGCTTCCTCCTCTGGGGGGTGCTGGCGGGGATGGGCCTCACCGGGGCCTGGCAGACGCTGGCGGGCCTGACCCGGAGCGATCGCCCGCATCGCCTCACCGCCCCGGTCCTCCTGCTCGCCCTCGTTCCGGTGGTGCTCAACGCGCCGTGGGCAGCTCGCAACGGCGACTGGGCCGCCCGGGACTGGGCGTGGAACCTCCTCATGAGCGTGGAGCCCTACGGGGTTCTCTTCACCAACGGAGACAACGACACCTTCCCCCTCTGGTACCTGCAGGAGGTGGAGGGCATCCGGAGGGACGTGACCGTGGTCGTGGGGCAGTACCTCTTCACCTCGTGGTACCCCGAGCAGCTTCGGGAGTGGACGGCCCCGGACCGGCAACGGAGCTACGACGCGACCGGGGCGTCGGCGGTGGCCCGGGAGCTCCATCCCGCGCCGCTCACCCCGCCTCGCGAGCCCATCGTGGCCCTCTCCCCGGCGGAGATGGACGCCATCGGGTCCGTCCGCCTCGACCGGCCGATCACCGTCTCCTTCTCCGAGGTGGCCGTCCAGTATCCCGAGGGGACGGTGCTGACCCGGGGTCAGCAGCTCGCCCTCGCCATCGTCCACGACAGCTACGACGAGCGGCCGGTGTACTTCGCCACCCGCGCCGGCCTGATGAACGAGCTCGGACTGGCTCGCTGGGGGGTGCGGCAGGGCCTGGTGGTGAAGCTGGACCTGCGACCGCCGTCGGCGCCGGAGCCCGAGGGTCTGGTCCGCGCCGGAGAGGGGGTGGGGGGAGCGGTCGTGGCCCTGCCGCGGTCCCTCCGCCTGGTGGAGGAGGTCTATCGCTACCGCGGTCTGGAAGGCCGGACCCTGTGGCAGGATCGCGCCACCCTCAACATCCCGTGGAGCTTCTACTTCATGTACCTCCAGCTCGCCGACGCCGCCCGGCGGGCGGGGCACCCCACGGGGCAGGTCCAGGAGCTGGACGACGCGGCGCTGGCCTACGAGGTCCTGGCCCGGGGTGGGGCCCGGGGGATGTCGCGACGCTGACGCTCGGCCGGGGCCGGCGACCCGGAACCCGCTCCCCCGTCGGCGGGTTGCACCCCGCCATGACGGCCCACCCCTTCACCCGCGACGAGCTCCTTCGGTACGCCCGGCACCTGGCGCTTCCCCACATGGGCATGGAGGGGCAGATCCGCCTCCGGGAAGCCAGGGTCCTCTGTGTGGGGGCCGGAGGTCTGGGCTCGCCGGTGGCCCTCTATCTGGCGGCGGCGGGGGTGGGCACCCTCGGGCTCGTGGACCACGACGAGGTGGACGTCTCCAACCTCCAGCGGCAAATCCTCCACGGGACCTCCGACGTGGGTCGTTCGAAGCTGTCCAGCGCCCGCGAGCGGCTGTCGGACCTCAACCCCCACGTGGAGGTGGAGACCCACGCCGAGCGGCTCACCAGCGCCAACGCCCTGGAGATCCTGGAAGGGTACGACGTGGTGGTGGACGGGACGGACAACTTCCCCACCCGCTACCTGGTGAACGACGCCTGTGTCCTCCTGGGCATCCCCACGGTCTACGGCTCCATCTTCCGCTGGGAGGGCCAGGCCTCGGTCTTCGCCGACGGCGACGGTCCCTGCTACCGGTGCCTCTTCCGCGAGCCCCCGCCTCCGGGGTTGGTGCCGAACTGCGCCGAAGGCGGGGTTCTGGGGGTCCTGCCGGGCATCATCGGGTCGGTGCAGGCCATGGAGACCCTGAAGCTCCTCCTGGGCGTGGGCACCACCCTCTCCGGGCGGCTCCTGATCTTCGACGCTCTGGAGATGTCCTGGCGGGAGGTGGCCCTCCGCCGCAATCCGGACTGTCCGGTCTGCGGCGACGAGCCCACCCAGACCGAGCTCATCGACTACGAGCGGTTCTGCGGGGTCGGTGCGCCGGGATCGGGGGCGGGGGTCGGTGACGACCACGCCTCCGGCGAGGTGGAGGAGATCACCCCGGGGGAGCTCCAGGCGCTCCTGGAGGGGGACGAACCTCCGTTCCTGCTGGATGTGCGGGAGCCCTGGGAGTGGTCGGTGAGCAACCTGGAGGCCCGGGGGGCGCGGCTGATCCCCTTGGACGAGCTGTCGGATCGGCTCGGGGAGATCCCCCCCGACCGACCCGTGGTCACCTACTGCAAATCCGGAGGGCGGAGCGCCCGCGCCGCAGCCTTCCTGTCGGCCCGCCGGAGTGCACCCGTGCGGAACCTGGCCGGAGGGATCGTGGCCTGGGCCCGTGAGATGGATCCCGACCTGGCGGTGGTCTGAGATGGCGGCCCCTCCGAGGGTGGTGGTGCTGGGTGCCGGCTTCGCGGGGCTGTGGGCGGCCCGTTCGCTGGCTGGCGAGGCCGTGGAGGTCACCCTCGTGGACCGCAACAACTTCCACACCTTCTACCCGCTCCTCTACCAGGTCGCCGCCGCCGAGCTGGTCCCTACGGACATCGCCTTCCCCATCCGCGCCTTCTTCCGGGAGGCGGAGAACGTGGAGGTCCGCCTCGCCGATGTGGCGACCCTGGACGCGGGGGCCCGCCGCGTCCACCTGGGGGATGGCTCGGCGCTCCCCTACGACGCGCTGATCCTGGCCCTGGGGAGCGAACCCCACTACTTCGGGACGCCCGGCGCCGAGGAGCATGCCTTCCCGCTGCGGCACATGGACCAGGCCATCCCCCTCCGGCACCGGATCCTGACGCGGTTCGAGGAGGCGGTGGCCGAGACGGATCCCCGTCGCCGCCGTCGCCTCCTCACCTTTGCCGTGGTGGGTGGGGGACCCACCGGCGTGGAGTTCTCCGGGGCGCTGGCCGAACTCATCCATGGTCCGCTCCTCCGGGATTTCCCGCGCATCCATCCCGACGAGGTCTCGGTCGTCCTGATGGAGGGGATGGACCGACTGCTCCAGGGCATGGCTCCGGAGCTGGGGACGTACGCGGTGGAGCGTCTCGAGCAGCGCCACGTCGAGGTACGGCTGGGCGTCCTGGTGGAGGAGGTGCGGGTCGACGAGGTGGTGTTGAACGACGGCTCCCGCCTGGCCACCGACACGGTGGTCTGGACCGCCGGGGTGCGCGGGGACCCGGCGGTGGAGCAGTGGGGGCTGCCGGTGGCGCGTGCGGGTCGGGTCGTGGTGGAGGCTTCGCTGAACCTGGCGCACCATCCCGAGCTCTTCGTGGCGGGTGACCTGGCCTACGTGGAGGACGAGGTCGGCGATCCTCTGCCCCAGGTGGCTCCGGTGGCCATCCAGCAGGGGGAGCGGGCGGCGGGGAACGTCCTGGCCCAACTACAGGGTCGGCCGCTCGAGCCCTTCGTCTACAAGGATCCGGGCATGCTCGCCGTCATCGGACGCAACGCCGCGGTGGCCGAAGTCTTCGGGACCACCTTCAAGGGCTTCGTGGCCTGGGTGCTCTGGGCCCTCATCCACGTGGCCAAGCTCGTCGGTCCCCGCAACCGCGCCTCGGTCCTGGTGAACTGGGCCTGGAACTACCTCTCGTACCAGAAGGCGGTGCGGCTCATCCTGACCGACGTCGAGGCCCGCGACGGGTCGGAGAACCCCGGAGTGTCCGACGGATAGCTCCGCTTCAGGCGCTGCTGCGCTCCCACCGGCCCCGCACCACCTCGCTGGACCGTGGGCTCGCTCCATGCGAAGTGACGCTCGACCCGCTGCCCGGTCTCGCCGGCGGGGACACGGCCTGGGTCCGCGAGATGGATCCGGAGTTGGCGGTGGGCTGATCGGGGCTGGCGGCCCGCCTCCACCGAGCGTCAGCGGACGATGGCCCGAGCCCAGACTGGCCGGTGGTCGCTGGCGTCGGCGGGATCCTCCAGCGTGCCCGCCGCGTCCTCGTCCGGACGGCCCACGCCCTTGTAGAGAATGTGGTCCCACCGTCCGAAGGGGAGGGTGCGCGGGCCCTCTTCGGTAGGCCACAGGTAGCCCCGCTCCACCGCCATCTCCCCCATGGAACCGCTGTTCAGATCCCCGCCCAGGATCACCCGAGGGTGACGGGAGGCATCCTCGAGGATGGTCCGCATCTGGGCGCGCCGGTCCGCCAGGGAGAGGTTCACCGGGGTCCCCAGGTGCGTCGAGTAGACCCGCACCTCCCGCGGGCCCACCCGCACCGTGGCGACCGTGGCGGTCCGTTGGGACCGACCGACGGCGGCGAGGCGGGGGAGGACGAGCTTCTCGTCGGAGATCACCGGCCACCGGGACAGCACGGCGTTCCCGAAGTGGCGCCCCGTCCGATGGTTCCGGATGGCGGGGTAGTAGACCCACCCCATCTCCAGCGCCCGAGCGATACGGGCCGCGCCCTCCTCGTCCATCTCCTGGAGGAGGACGAGGTCGGGCCGCTCGACGGCGTCCAGGGCCTCAAGGGCCGCGTCCAG
>CAKZOQ010000346.1 GCA_937136445.1 uncultured Gemmatimonadota bacterium | reverse complement strand
TCCCGGAGGTTGTCCATCCGCTCCCGGACGTTGAGCATGGCGAAGTCCATGTCCGTGCCCCACGCGAACCGGAGGGTCACCAGGCTCACCCCCTCGCGGGAGGTGGAGGTGACCCGCTCCACGCCGGGAACCGCCGCCGCCTCGGCCTCCACCCGTTCGGTGACCAGGCGCTCCACCTCGGCTGGGGCGACCTCCGGGTAGCTTGTATAGACCACCAGCCGGGGATAGCTGACGTCGGGCAGGAGGTCGATGGGGAGGCGGGCATAGGAGATGCCCCCCAGCAGGATCACCGCCAGGAAGAGCATCCAGACGGCCACCGGCCGCCGAGTGCTCAGCTCCGGAAGCGACACCTCACCCCCCGGATGGACCCGAGGCCGGGCCCACCGGCGCGCCCACCGCATCCTCCAGCGACAGGCGGGCGTCCACGAAGGCATGGCGGGCCTGGATCACCTGCCGGCGGGTGCCGGCCTCGGCGTCGAAGGCCGAGCGGAGATCCTCGAAGCTCCGGCTCCCCAGCCGGTACTCCTCCCTCGCCAGACGAAGTGCCTCGGCGGCGATCTCGGCGGAGCGTTCCGCGAGGCGAAGGCTCTCGTGCTGGTTCTCCAGCTCGAGGAGGGCGGCGCGCACCTCTTGGCGGGTCTGCAGCTCGGCGGCGCGGGCCTCCTCGCGGCGGTTCTGCACCGCCACGCTGGCACGGTGCTGTTCCTGCCGGTTCCCGAAATAGTCGGTGAACATGGGGATGGAGAGGCCGACCCCGAAGCGCTGGTCCAGGTCCTCGTCGAAGGAGACGTCGAAGAGGGCTTCCGCTTCTGGAGTCTGCGCCGTACGACCCAACCGGTAGTTCAGGAAGAACTCGGGCCACCACGCCCGTCGGCTGGCCGCTCGATCGACCTCCGCTGACCGCATGGCGACCTCGGCCCGGCGGATCCCGGGATTCACGTTCAGGGCCCGGGCCACCAGGACCTCCGCCGACAGGCTGGAAGGATCGAAGACGGGGACCGGTGTCTCGGTGAGACGGAGGGGTGGGAGATCCTCGTCCCCCAACTCGGTCCGCAGGGCCAGGAGGGCCTGGGCCCGGGCCGCCCGCTGCTGCCGGAGGCCCAGGGCCTGCTGCTCCACCGCCAGCTCGGCGTTGAGGACGTCCACCCGGGTCCGCATGGCCAGGCCGAAGAGCCGTCGAGCCACCTCCAGATCCAGCTCCCGCCCCTGGAGGAGCGCCTCTTCGGCCCGAAGGAGGTCCCGTTGCTCCAGGACGTCCCAGAAGGCCCGCCGTACCGAGACGCCCAGCGACACACGGGCCCCGTCCTCGGCGAGGGTGCGATCCAGGTTCGCGTAGCGCTGCCGGTCCAGGGCGTGCGCCACCGAGGCGCCCTGGATGCTCCAGGTGAGGCTCAGCGACTGGTTGGTCTGGGAGAAGTAGGTCCAGTCGGTGACGGGGCGCTCGATGGGGTTCCCGAAGTTGTCGGTGGCGCGCCGGGTGAGGTTGCCGGTGTACTGCGTCTGAAAGAGGGTCACCTGCGCCTGGGGCAGGACCTCGGAGAACCAGGTCGTTCGCCACTCCACCGGGTTGAGGCCGGCGGAGTTCACCGCCTGCCGGTAGCCAGGGTTGCTCCCGGTGGCGATGGCCAGGGCGCGCTCCAGCGACAGCTCCAGGGTGTCGGCGGGGGTCTGGGCGGCGACTGGGACCCCCAGCAGGACCGCCAGGAGGGCCCATCCGAGGAACTGCCTCATCGTCCCGGCCGTCCGCCGGCGGCCTGGACGTCCTCCACCAGCCGGATGGGGGTGTCGTGGGCCAGATAATGATGTCCGTCCACCAGCACCGTCTCGCCGGGGTCCACCATCCCCTCGCCACCGGGAACGATCTCCACCATCTCCTCGTTCTCCCTGCCGGTGGTGACGTAGCGCCACTTGGCCAGCCCCTGCCCGCCGTCCTCCCCCTCCTCGTAGACGAAGAGCATGGTGCGGCGCCGGCCCTCGCCCCGTTCGAGGATGGCCTCGCGGGGCACCAGCACCCGATCCGGAAGCGCCTCCGCGTCCAGCGCCACCTCGGCGTACATCCCGGGCTTGATGCGCCCGTCCGCGTTGTCGAGTCCCACCGTGACGCGGCCGGTACGGGTCTCGGGGTCCACCACCGGATTCAGCGTCTGGACCGTGCCCCGGAAGGTCTCCCCCGGGTAGGCCGCGAAGGTCACTCGGGCCTCCCGCCCCGACGAGAGCCAGCCCAGCTCGGCCTCCAGCACCCGGACCTCGACGTGGATGGGGTTCAGATCCACGACGGTGAGGAGCTGGGTGCCCACGGGCACATGCTGGCCGGCCACGACCTCCAGGTCGGCGATGCGGCCGCCGAAGGGGGCGCGCACCGTGCTTCGCGCCAACCGGATCTCGGCCTGGCGGAGCGACACCTCCCGCTGGTCGAGCCCGCTCCGGGAGCGGGCGATGCGTTCTCGCTCCTCCCGAACCGCCGGGTCCTCCACCTCATCGTTGAAGAGCACCATCTGACGATACTCGGCCTCGGCGGCGGAGAGGTCGGCGCGGGCCTGGGCCACGTCAAGCGCCAGGTCGGTGGTGTCGATCTGGAGCAGGCGGGTGTCGGCGGACACCTCCTGGTTCTCCCGGGCGGGCACGGCCGTCACGACCCCCTCCACCTGGGAGGTGAGGGTGGCCCGGCGGGCGGCCTCAGCCTGCCCGGCGGCGGTGACGCGGATCCACAGGGTGTCGCGGACCACGGCGGCGCCGGTGACGGGCTGGGGGACCGCGGTGGAGAACTGGGAGGCCGAGGCGGCATCCAGGGCCTCGGTGGCCACCGCCTGGCCCTCCGTGGCCTCGTCCTCCGCGGCGTCGCCCTCGGAGACCATGCGCCAGCCCACCCCCACGGCCACCGCCCCCAGGATGAGGACGACCGTGACGAGGCTGAGGGTGCGGGAGGAGAAGCTCATGGCGTCGGCAGGGAGGGACGGGGGACTACCGGTCGGATTGGATGCCGGCGGGCGTGCTCAGCGTTGTCCGGGGGCGATGATCCTCGGGCGACAAGCTAGGCGCGGGACCGGGGCGGTGCCATGGCGGAATGAGGGGGAACAGGAGCCTGCCAGACGCGGGCCCGTTCCCCTCATCGCTCTCTCCGCTCCAGCAATACCAGCCGCATGCCGTGGACCTCGTCGAGATCCACAACGACGCGCCGGGTCCCTTGCGCATCCACAACATTCATCGACGGTTCGGTGAAGAGCTGGCGCAGGTCCCGGTCGTAGACGACCTCCCGGGACGGATCGGAACGCTCGTAGCTCCACACCGTCGCCCAGATCCGCTCCTCGGCGTCGATCCGAAGGTCCCAGAGCTTCTCGGGAAGCTCGATTCGGCCGCGCTCCTCTCCATCCGCGCCGAGCACGCGGAGTTCGCGACCTGGAGCCAGGCCCAGAACCACGGTCTCGTCCCGTGCACGGACGAGCAATCCTGGATCCAGGCTCGAGCCGCTGCCAGTCCCGTCGTCGTTGTGGTGGATGGACATCCGCTGGGGTGGAAGGTCGTCGAAACGCCAGAGCTCCCGACCGTCACGATGGTGGGCTGCGATCCAGCGTCGGGTTTCCTGGATGCCTTCCCGGCTGAAGTCGACGTCCTCACGGGATCGGGTGACGAGCACGTCGGGCCTGAGAAATCCCTGAGGCTCGTTGAGACCGCCGAGCTCCGGCCCCTCGAAACGCCCCTCCTCCAGGATCGCTCCCTTGGAATCGCGCACGGCGTGATGGCCCGTGATCGTGAGGGTGTGGATCCGGCCGTCCGCCACGGCAACCCAGGGGAGAGCGCCCCCGAACTCCCCGGGGCCGGCCCCGCCCCGATCCTCCACCTCCCAGCCCTCGCCCGTGACGAGATCCACCGCCACGATCCGGCCGCCGGCGTTGTCGGCGAACACCACCGTGGTGGGGTCGAGCAGGTGCACATGGACGGCCTGCCGGTACAGGAAGAGCGGGTTGTCCTCGAAGGCGCCGCCGGCGACGGCCAGGGTGTCGAATCTGGGCTGGGCGGTGAGCGGCGGATCGAGGCCCAGGAACAGGAGACCGCCGGCGAGGACGATGCCTCCCGCGCACCTGATCCTCACCGCCGCACCTCGTACACGACCGCCCGCTCCACCCCGAGCTCGTCGGTCTCCACCCCGGCGATGCGATCCCTTCCGATGTCCGTCGGGCGGAGATCGGACGGAAGATCCACGGTCGCCACCGCCTCGCCCTGCGGGTCGACCACGAGCCAGCGGCCCCCGGACGCTCGTCCGAACCCGCCCCCCGTCATCCAACTGTCCCGGGCCGGGTCGAATACCTTCAGCCAGAGGCGATGGTCCGGGCCGAGAAGAACCTGGGCGATGGCGGGCACCGGAAGCTCCCATCCCGCCTCGGGGAGCCGCGCGGCGCGCTCCCGACGTTCCGCCGGTCCCTCGGCGAAGACGGAGTCCAGCGCTCGCCGTGCGCGTTCTCGGTCCGGGTTGGCCAACGGCACCTCGATGGTGCGGACGACCCGCCCCGAATCGCCCAGGACGTCGAGGCGTGGCCGGGCGCCGTTGGTCACCACCAGGGAGTCGCGCAGGACGACAGCATGCGGGAAGGGAGAGAACGGAACCGGCCCGGAGAACGACTCGTTCCGCTGACGCACCATGCCGGGGTGCCGACCGGCGATGCCCTGGAAGGATCCGTCAGGCCCGAAGCGGCCGATGACCATGGGGTCGGCGGCAGGAGCCGAGGCCGTCCGGTCGAACGCCTCTTGGTCCACCCAGCGCATCAGCCAATCCCCCGTCGACGTACGACCGAGGAAGCTGTCCGGGCCCTGATCCCGGAGGGCGTCCGTCCCGAGCAGTTGGCCGTCGGTGCCGAATCTCGTGAGCCGGCGCGTGTCGGGGTCGTAGACCACCAGCGTGTCCCGTCCCATGACCTGGAAGCCGGAGAGATACCGGATCTCCCCCGGTCCGTCGCCCTCCCCGCCCATCTCCGCCACCCGTGATCCGTCGGCTCCGAACACCCGGACCGTGCTTGCGCCCTGGTCGGCCACTGCGATCCCCCCACCCTCCAGAAGGCGAACAGCCAGAATGCGCTCGAAGAGCAGCTCCGGAGGGCCTTCCTGGAGGCCGACGCGGAGCTCCGGCTCGGGCGCGAGCGTCCAGACCGGAGGGACCTCCACAGGGCCGGACGCCTCGTCCCCCCCGCATCCCGTCCCTACCCCCGTCGCCGCCACCACCGAGAGCGCCACGGACCGCGCCCACCCCCCACGTCCCCATCCCGTCATGGACCCGCCCCTCCCGACCCATCGGACGTCCGACCCGGCGCGGAGTCCGCCGACTCGAGCCCCACCTGGAGCAGCGGCTCGTCGCCGAGGTCGAGGCTCGGGTCCGTCGCCTCTGCGGCATGACGCACGATGCGCACCCCGGCGCTGTCGGAGAGCTGCGGGCCGGCGGGCGTCACGTCCTCCGCCCCGCAGCCCCCTGCGACCACCACCGCCAGAGCGGCCGCGATGGCTCCGCCGGCCCTCATGGAGAGGATGTCGCCGACGAAGCCCAGCGACGCCCCCGAGTCCTCCAGGCTTCCCAGGCGGGCGATTTCCTCGGTATCCCAGGTGGGCAACTCCATAGAGCTCCCGGATTCGGGTGCAGGTTCGGCACATGCGGCGAGGGCCACCAGCGCGGCGACAAGGTGCAGGCGACGGCAGCGCAGCCTGGGACGCATTCGCATCTCCTCCATGGTTCCTACCGTTCCATAGTCTTACCGCAGAATCCGATGCACACGGACGTGCGGCACGTCGAACTCGTCGGTCCAGACGCCGGTCACCACCTCCTCGTCCAATTGGTGGACCTTGAGGTTCGGGAGGTTGGGGACGGCGCCGAGGTAGCGGCGGCACGCGGTACCACGGCCTGCCGCCGGACGACCGCGGTTCGTCCGGGGGAGACGACACCTCCCGGCCCACGGGGAGGACATCCTACGCCGCCGGCACCAGCTCGGCATCCAGGCGCACGGTCTCCACGTGGCAGGGTCCCTCGACGACCTCCACGCCGGCGCGGCTCCAGGGCTCGTATCCCGGCGCGGCCACCTGCACCGTGAACACGCCGGCCTCCTCCCCGGCCCCGCGCAGCGTGTTCCCCACGGGCTCCATCTCGGAGGGGACGCCGTCCCGGATGGCAACACCCGCCAGCCCCTCCGAGACGGCGTCACCGGTCCCCTCCTCCACCACCGTCACCCGGAGACCGAAGACGAACTCCGTGGTGCAGGCCATGCCGGTCACCCTCTCGCATGCCGAGACGAGAACGGCCAGCACGAGGGCGGCGCCCACGGAGAGGCGGCGGGTGGACGGGGGAGTGCGGTGGTGCACGGGGACTCCAGGTTCGGGAAATGGCCGCAGGTGGCGCGTCTTCCCAACGATCGAATCCCGGGGCGTGTGACACCCGGGACGGCCCAGCCGTCCGTCCCCCCGGAACTCCCGCCTGGGGACGCCCCCGGCATGGGGCTGCCCCCCGGCCCTCAGGCCGGCCGCGAGCTACCGCTTCGCCACCTCGGCGCGGTAGGTGCCGGTGACGGCCGACTCCTTGAGGTACCCGTAGAAGGGCAGCTCGGCGAAGGCGCCCAGATCACCGTCGATGCCGACCAGTACCTCCTCCAGGCTCTCCCCGCGGGCCACACGGTTCGCCACGGCGTGGTGGATGGCGGCGACGTTGTCCCGGTAGCGCAGCAACCCCGCCTCCAGCTCCTCCGGCGTCTGATCCCGGACGTAGCCGTGACCGGGAATCCACCATCGGGCGTCGAGCTCCATGGCCCTGCGCAGGGTCTCCAGGTGCTCCTCGGCGTATCCCTCGGAGACCGAGGCGAAGACGCCGTGGAAGTACAGCTCGGAGAGGAAGGCGACGCCCTTGTCAGGGAGGTGGACCACCAGGTCGCCCCGGGTGTGCCCGCGCCCGAGGAAGTGGAGGTCGAGTCGCCGTTCGCCCACCCGGAGGGTCATCCGCTCCTCGAAGGTCAACTCGGGGCGCGCCGGCCCCGTTTCCCCCGCCGCAGCCCGGACCTCCGTCATCGCCTCGTAGGTCCCGACGTGGCCCACCAGCGTCGCTCCGGCGTCGGCGAAGACGGTGTTGCTGTTCACGTGGTCGCCGTGGGGCGAGGCGTTCACCAGGTAGCGGATGGGCGCGTCGCTCACCTCCCGGATGGCGGCAAGGAGCTCGCGGCCCTCCTCGGCGCTGTCCTGCCCGTCGACGACCACGATCCCCGCCTCGTCGATCACCACCAGCGAATTGGTCCGGACCTGCTCCTCCTCGCCGTCCAGGTGGAGGGCGCCTTCGTAGACCCACACCCCCTCCACGATGGGCACCAACCCGGGCTCGAAGTCCACACCGACCCGGCCCTGGCCGCTCAGGGGACCGACGGACGGTAGCATCAAGAGAAGGACGGCAATGGAGAAGGCGCGCATGACCTCGTGCTCCGATTCGGGGGATGGCTCGGGCGATCTCCCCGACGCTACGATCCCAACGACCTGCGGACCAGTCCGGCGCCTCTCGGCACTCGGCGCCCGGTCGGGTCGAGGCCGGCCCGGACCGATCCCCTGCCTCTCCGGTAGAACGGCCCTCGCTCCCGCTTCCTCAGCCCCGCACCACCCCGCGAAGCGCCCCCCGTTGCCCACCCTCACCCAGCTCCGTACCCTCGCCTTCTGGCGCTACTTCCTCCGACTCCAGCTCGGCCTCTTCCTCTTCGGGGTGGCCGTGTCGCTCATGCTGGAGGCCCACATCGGGCTGGACCCCTGGTCGGCGCTCCACGACGTGCTGAGCGCCCGGACGGGACTCAGCTTCGGGCGCATCACCCAGGGAATCGGCCTCCTCCTCATCCTGGGAAGCGCCCTCGCCCTCTCGGTGCGGCCGGGGCTGGCCACGGTCTGCAACATGCTCCTCATCGGCCCCTGGGTGGACCTCCTCCGGGTGCAGCCCTGGTTCCCCGGCCAGTCGGGCGTTTTGGGGGGCTCCGTCCAGTTCGTCGGAGGGATCCTGGTGACGGGGCTGGCGACGGCGGTCTACATCGGGGCGGGGATGGGAGCCGGTCCCCGGGACGGGCTGGCCATGGGACTCTCCCGGCGGATCTCCCGGAGCCTGCGGGCCACCCGCATCGGCATCGAGGCCACCGTACTCGCGCTGGCCTTCGTCCTCGGGGGCTCCATCGGGCTGGGCACCATCCTCTTCGCCCTCCTCATGGGCCCGGTGATGCAGGCCAACCTCCACCTCTTCGGCGTGTCCACGGATCCCTCGCCGAGGGCGGCCACGAGCTGAGGTCGGGCCCGGAGCCGTCAGGAGTAGGCGAGGTACAACAGCCCGACGGGGATGGCGAGGGCGAGCACACCCCCGACGAGGACGGTGAGGAAGAAGCTGTCCGCGAAGCTGAAGACCTTGCCGTGCACCGCCGCACGTCGTCCAACCGGACCCGGATCCCCCCCTCGGCGTCCGGTGCGCCAGGCCATGCATCCGGAGGCCACGAGCGCCACCAGTCCACAGGCGACGACCGCACGGCACGCCGCCCCACCCGGTGGTCTGCGGGGGGGACGGAGCCCCCTGGGCAGCATCCGATGGTCGAGTTCGGAGGACCGTCCCGTGGAACCCGGGGACCACCCCCGCTCGGGACGGTGTAGCGCCATCCGTATCCAGCACTCCCCGGCACCTTCGGAGGCCGTCATGCCCCGCCGTCCCCTCGGGCCATCCCTTCGCCCCACCCTCCCCGGCAGATTCCCGGTAGGGGGCGGCGCCCTGGGCGTCCTCCTCGTCGCCGCCCTGCTCGTGCCCTCCCCCGCCTCGGGCCAGGAGCGCACGCCACCGCCCACCGACCCCGAGGAGGCGCTGGAGCGCGCCCGCTCCCAGCAGGAGGCCTTCGAACGCCTTCGCGCCGGCCGTATCCCGGTGGAGCGTCGGACGAACGAGGGGACCTGTGACGCCAACATCGGCCGGATCTGCATCTGGTTCGGGGGGGAGGGTGAGGAGGACTTCCCCGACGAATCGGTGCAGACCGGTCAGGCGCGGCGGGGCTTCATCGGCGTCCTCCTGGAGACCGACGAGGTGGTGGACGATCCCTGGGTGACCGGGCAGCTCGTCCACTACCTCGTAGAGGAGGGCGACCATCGCTACGCCGAGCAGATCGCCACCCAGTGCGAGCTCCCCGACGACGCCCT
>CAKZOQ010000345.1 GCA_937136445.1 uncultured Gemmatimonadota bacterium | reverse complement strand
GTGCCGACATCCTGGTGGTGGCGCTGGGGCGGCCGGAGATGATCACCGCCGACTACGTGAAGCCAGGCGCCGTGGTCATCGACGTCGGGAGTCACCGGCTGGATGCTCCGGACACCGAGAAGGGCTATCGGGTGTGTGGCGACGTCCGCTTCGACGAGGTGAAGGAGGTCGCCGGTGCCCTTTCCCCCTCTCCCGGCGGCGTGGGACCCATGACCATCACCATGCTTCTCTCCAACACCGTCGAATCCGCCGCCCGCGCCGCGGGATCGTAGGGACGCCCGTGACGGATCAGGAGAGTCTGGACCTCTTCGGCGACGGCGGGGAGGAGCCGTCCGGGGAGGGCGTCGAGGACTCCGGGGAGGACGTCGAGGACCCCGGGGAGGACGTCCCCTCCGAAGGCGTGCGCCCCGCCCCCTCCACCCCTCCGACCCCACGCTCCGCCGCGGAGCAGGCCGAAGGACCCCGGGTCTGGTCCGTGTCCCAGGTGAATCGGGCCGTCCGCTCCCTCCTGGAGAGCACGGTGGACGCCCTCTGGGTGGGCGGCGAGGTGGCCAACTGGACCCGGGCCCGCTCCGGCCACTGCTACTTCACCCTGAAGGACGAGCGGGCGCAGCTCCGGTGCGTCATGTGGGACCGGCACGCCTCCGAGCTGCCGGCGGACCCGGAGGAGGGCATGCAGGTGCGGGTCTTCGGCAGCCTGACGTTGTACGAGGCCCGGGGCGAGTACCAGATGGGCGCGCTCCGCCTGGAGGCCGAGGGCTCCGAGGGGCTCTGGCGGCTGGCCTTCGAGAAGCTCCGCTCCAAGCTCGAGGCGGAGGGACTCCTGGACGCCGCCCGCAAGCGTCCGATCCCACGCTACCCTCGTCGGGTGGGGGTGGTGACCTCCACCACCGGGGCGGCCCTTCGCGACATCCTCTCGGTCCTCCGGCGACGGGCGCCCTGGCTCCAGGTCGTGATTTCCGGGAGCCGCGTCCAGGGAGAGGGTGCCTCCGCCCAGGTGGCGGCCGCCCTGAGGCACCTCGCCACCCACCGGGCCTGCGACGTCATCGTGGTGAGCCGGGGCGGGGGCTCCATCGAGGACCTCTGGGCCTTCAACGAGGAGCCCGTGGCCCGGGCCATCGCCGCCTGCCCGGTGCCGGTGGTGAGCGGCGTGGGACACGAGGTGGACGTCACCATCGCCGACCTGGTGGCGGATCTCCGGACCCCCACGCCCTCCGCTGCCGCCGAGGCCGTGGCCCCGGACGGACCTGCCCTCCGTGCTCAGCTCGCACGCCTGCCGGAGCGGTTGGCCCGCGGGCTCCGCGGCACGGTGGAGCGGCGGCGGCGGGGGATGGCCGACCGGTGGACCCGGCTGGGTCGCTCCATGGAGCGTCGAATCGGACCCCTGCGCCAGACGGTGGACCGCCACACCCAGGGACTGGAGCGAGCCATGCGGACCCGCCTGGCCCGGAGGCGCGAGCGGTTGGGTGGACTGGCAGGGAAGCTGGAGGCGCTCTCGCCCCTGGCGGTGCTGGAGCGGGGCTACGCCGTCCCTCGCACCAGGGACGGGCGCGTGCTGCGGCGGGTCGAGGACTTCCCGGTCGGGCGGAGCTTCGAGCTCCGGGTCCGAGACGGGACGGTGCGGGCCGAGACGCTGGAGACCTTCGAGGAGACGACGACGTGAGCGAGGAGACCCCCGACGTGGACGAGAGCGGAGGCGACGAGCCCGGAGCCGACCCGACGGTGGACGGGGACGCGCCGGAGAGCCTGGAGGAGCGGCTGGAGCGGCTGGAGCGCATCATGGGCCGTCTGGAAGCCGACGACGTGCCTCTGGAGAAGGCGCTGGAGCTCTTCGAGGAGGGCGTGGGACACGTCCGCGCCGCCGAGAAGACCCTGGCGGAGACCGAGCTCAAGGTGGAGGAGCTCCTCTCCGACGGCACCAGCGAGACCTTCGACGAGGACGCCGGCGGGTGAGCTTCGACCTGGATACCTACCTGGAGGAGGAGCGCCTCCGGGTCGAGGAGGCCCTGGAACGGGCGCTCTTCCGACTCCAGGAGCTCCCGAGCGTGGACGACCCCACGGCCGCTGCTCTGCGGCACGGCGTCCTCAGCGGCGGCAAGCGGCTCCGCCCGGTCCTCTGTGTGACGGCCTGGCGGGCCTGTACCGAGCGGGACGAGCCCCCCTCCGAGGGCGGGCGAAGTGTGGCGGCCTCTCAGGCCATCTACGACCTCGCCGCAGCGCTGGAGCTGATCCACGCCTACTCCCTGGTCCACGACGACCTGCCGTGCATGGACGATGCGGAGCTTCGTCGGGGTCGCCCCACCACCCACCGGGCGCTGGGCGAGGACGTGGCCATGCGAGCTGGGGCGGTCCTCATCCCCGGAGCGGCCCTCCACGCCCGAGCCGCTGCCCGGACGCTGGGGCTCGGCGGCGAGGCCGTTCGGCAGGTGGTGGGCATCCTCCTGGAGGCCTCCGGCGCCGGGGGGATGGTGGGCGGGCAGTGGCTGGACCTCCGGGGGGAGGGGCGGGCACTGGACGCCGAGGAGCTCGACGGACTCCACCGCCGCAAGACCGGCGCCCTGCTGACGGGCTCGCTCCTCCTGGGGGCCGCGGCCGCGGAGGCAGAAGAGCCGGTACGGGACGCCCTGCGGCGATACGGCAGGGCGGTGGGGCTGGCCTTCCAGGTCGCCGACGACATCCTGGACGCCACCCAGGACGCCGAGACCCTGGGGAAGAACCCCAGCGACCAGGAGCTGGACAAGTCTACCTATGTGGCCGTCCACGGCCTTGGCGCCGCCCGGGGGCGGGCGGCGGAGCTCGTCGCGGACGCACGGGAGGCGCTGGACGGGGCCGGGCTGGGTGCGCCCGCCCTCCGCGCCCTCGCCGACTTCGTGGTGGAGCGCCGGAACTAGGGCCGCCTCCCGGGGTGCAGTGCAGGGCCCACGGGACCCGTGCCAGCCGGCCCGTCCCGGGGTAGATTCTCCAGTCCGTTCGCGTCTTCGAAGGAAGGGCTTCCGTGTCCGTGTTGGATCATATCGACAGTCCGCAGGATCTTCGCGCCCTCCCGCGCACCGAGCTGCAGGCGGTGGTGGACGCCGCCCGGGAGCGCCACATCGACGTGGTTTCCAAGAAGGGCGGTCACTTCGGGGCGAGCCTGGGTGTCGTCGAGCTCACCGTGGGGCTTCACTACGCCTACGAGACCCCCCGGGACCAGATCGTCTGGGACACCGGCCACCAGGCCTACATCCACAAGATCCTGACCGGGCGAAACGCGGAGCTGCCCACCATCCGCACGCGGCACGGTCTGGCGCCCTTCCTCCGACGCGACGAGTCGGACTACGACACCTTCGGGGCCGGCCACGCCTCCACCTCCATCTCGGCGGCCTGGGGCATGGCGGTGGGACGCGACCTCAACGACGAGGACTTCGACGTCCTGGCGGTCATCGGCGACGGCGCCATGGGGTGCGGACTCGCCTACGAGGCGCTGAACAATGCCGGGCACACGGACCGGGACTTCGTGGTCGTCCTGAACGACAACGACATGTCCATCGCACCGGCGGTGGGCGCCATGAACAAGTACCTCACCGGCATGACCACCAGCCCCGCCTACAACAAGGCCCGTGGCCTAGTGAAGGAGGCGCTGCACCGGGCGCCCCAGTCCATCGGGGGTCTCATGGAGGAGGTCGCCGGCCGGCTGGAGGAGAGCGTCATGCACATGCTCACCCCGGGCCTCATCTTCCAGGAGCTGGGCTTCCGCTACGTGGGTCCGGTGGACGGCCACGACGTGCAGTCGGTGGTGGATACCTTCCAGCGGGTCCAGGGGCTGAAGGGGCCGGTGCTGGTCCACGTCATCACCCAGAAGGGCAAGGGGTTCGCCCGGGCCGAGGACGATCCCTGGACCTGGCACGCCTCCGGGCCCTTCGACAAGGTCACGGGGAAGGGGAGGAAGAAGACGGCGAGCCTGCCGCGCTACCAGAAGGTCTTCGGGAACGGCCTGGTGGAGCTGGCCGAGGCCGACCGTCGGGTGGTGGCCATCACCGCCGCCATGCCCGACGGAACCAGCACCGACATCTTCTCCGAGGCCCACCCGGATCGGTACTTCGACGTGGGCATCGCCGAGGGCCACGGGGTCACCTTCGCCGCCGGCCTGGCCACGCGAGGCATCAAGCCGGTGGTGGCCATCTACTCCACCTTCCTCCAGCGGGCCTACGACAACATCGTCCACGACGTGGCCCTCCAGGATCTCCAGGTGGTCTTCGGGATGGATCGGGCGGGGATCGCCGGCGAGGACGGGCCCACCCACCACGGCGTCTTCGACATCGCCTACATGCTGAGCGTCCCCGGCATGAAGGTGACGGCGGGGAAGGACGGCTCGGAGATGCTGGCCCTCCTCCGCCACGCCACCGCCTCCGACGCCCCCGGGCCCTGGAGCGTCCGCTGGCCCCGGGCCGCGGTTCCTTCCGAGGTGCCGGCGCTGGGCGACATCCCGGACGTGGAGTCCTTCACCTGGGAGATCCTGCGGAACGGCGGCGATCTGGCCATCCTGGCCGTGGGCACCATGGTTCTCCCTGCCTTGGAGGCCGCCGAGGCGCTGGCCGAGGACGGCATCCGGGCCACCGTCGTGAACTGCCGGTTCCTCAAGCCCTACGACCGGGACGTCTTCGAGGAGATGGCGCGGAGTCACCCGCTGATCCTCACGGTGGAGGAGGGAACGGTGGTGAACGGCTTCGGCGCCTTCATGGCCGGCGAGCTGGACGCGCTGGAGCTGGAGCAGCGTCCCCGCGCCGCGGCGATGGGCATTCCGGACCGCTTCATCGAGCACGGCAGCCGGGGCGAGCTCCTGGCCGAGATGGGCCTGGACGCCGAGGGGATCGCGGAGCGCGTCCGCGCCCTGGTGAGCACCCGGCGATCCGCCCCGGTCTCGTGACCCGAGGGGTGCGCCCGGGACTCACCGGTCCCATCCGGCGCATCGGTGCGGTCCTGCGTCGCCGCAGCCCGGATGTCCTGGATGCGTTGAGGCGGCTCCTGGCCGTCTGCGACGAGGTGGGCGTAGAGGTGGCGCTGGAGTCCCCTCATGCCGAACTCCTGGAGGATCCGGACCTCGGCGGCTCCGACAGCTCCACCCGGTTGGCCCTGCTGGACATGGGCGCGGCACCTCCCGACCTCATGGTGTCGCTGGGCGGCGACGGGACGCTCCTGCGGGCCGCCCGCATGACGCTGGGCCGGGAGGTCCCGGTCCTGGGCATCAACCTCGGCCATCTCGGGTTCCTGACGAATGGCGCTGTCGACGAGCTGGAGTCGGACCTGCGCCGGGTCCTCGCCGGGGAATCCGTCCTGGACCTCCGGTTCACCCTGGAGGCCTCCGTCCTCGACGCCGACGGACGGCGGAAGGCCGGCCCGGTCCACGCCCTCAACGACGTGGTGGTGCACAAGCCCGGAACCGCACGGGTGACGCCCATGGACCTCTTCGTGGGGGAGGGCGCCGAAC
>CAKZOQ010000344.1 GCA_937136445.1 uncultured Gemmatimonadota bacterium | reverse complement strand
GAGGAGCGGCTCCATGAAGCGGCGGTAGATCCTGTAGATGCGGGTGTCCTCCAGGACGTACCCACCCGCGCCGGCGCCGTGGCCGTCCTCGCCGCCGTGGGCCCCCTTCAGCAGGCGGAAGGCTAGCCAGGGCGTGATGATCAGCGCCACGCCGAGGGAGAAGAGCATGGCCACCGTGGCCCCGATGGGCATGGGGCTCATGTACGGACCCATGAGCCCCCCCACGAAGAGCATGGGGAGCACGGCGGCGATGACCGTGAGGGTCGCCAGGATGGTGGGGTTGCCCACCTCGTCCACCGCGGCCCTGGCCGCGGCCCGGAGCGGTCGGTCCCGCATGGCGAAGTGCCGCTCCATGTTCTCCGCCACGATGATGGAGTCGTCGATGACGATCCCCGTGACGAAGATCAGGGCGAAGAGGGTGACCCGATTCAGGGTGTAGCCGAAGATCTGGTAGACGAAGAGGGTCAGGGCGAAGGTCACCGGTACCGCCATCATGACCACCACCGCGGCCCGCCACCCCATCGTGAGGGCCACCACCAGCCCCACGGCGAGGATCGCCATGAGGAGGTGCTCCTGAAGCGTCACCACCTTCTCACGGGCCGTCTCACCGTAGTTCCGCACCACCTGGGTGGTCACGTTTCCCGGGATGAGGGTCTCCTCGACGTCGTGCAGCCGCGCTTCGAGGGCCCGCCCCACCGCGGTGGCATCGGCGCCGGGGCGCTTGGACACCGCGATCGCCACCATGGGCGTCCAGCCTCCGGCTGCGTCGGTGTGGAAGGCGTACTGGGTGATCTCCCCGGGGCCGTCCACCACCCGGGCCAGGTCCTCCACCTGCACCAAGGCTCCGTCCCGCACGTCGAGCACCACCCGGCGCACATCGTCGGCGCTCTCCAGGAACGGCCCCGCGACGACCTTCACCACCTCGCCGCCCCGGGTGAACTCCCCGGCGTCGGATCGCATGTTGGCGCTTGCCAGTCGCTCCGCCACCCAGGCGGGGTCCACGCCGTACTCGGCCATCCGCTCCGGGAGGAGCTCCACCCGGATTTCCCGAGGCTCCCCGCCGGTGACCTCGATGTTGCGGACCTCGGGGACCGACTCCAGTGACACCCGCACCTCGTCGGCCAACGACCGCAGCTCGTCGGGGGAGAGCTCCTGGGATCGCAGGGTAGCGGTGAAGAAGGGGACGTCGTCGATGGTCACCGTCTTCACGAGGGGCGCCATGAAGCCGGCGGGCATCCGGTCCATGTGCTTCATCAGGGTGCTGTAGAGGCGGACCAGACTCTCCTCCATATCGCGCCCCACCTCGTAGCGCACCGTCACGAGGCCGAAGCCGGGCTCGGCGTGGCTGTAGACGTACTCCACGCCTTCCACCCCCTGGAGCACCGTCTCCAGTGGGATCAACAGCCGGTTCTCCACCTCCTCGGGCTGGGCGCCGGGCAGGGGCAGATAGAGGTCCGCCAGGGGGACGATGATCTGGGGCTCCTCCTCGGAAGCCATCGTCGCCAGGGTCCAGACGCCGACGCCCAGCGCCGCCGCCATGAGGAGGGGCGTGAGCTTGGAATCCAGGAAGGCCGAGGCGAGACGGCCGGCGAGATTCCCCTTCATCGGTCCGCTCCGGTGGTATACCCGTTGTCGGACCCCGGGCCCGCGGCCTCGCCCGAAGAACCTCTCGCTTCCACGGCCTCGCCCGAAGCGTCGCCTGCGGCAGCGCCCGAGGCATCAAACGGGACTCGCGCGGCGCTGGACACGGGCTGGCCGTCCCGGAGCTCCGGAGCCGGATCCCGCACCACCGCCATGTCCCCGGCGGGACCCGACAGGAGCTCCACCGCATCTCCGCTCCGCTGCCCCAGCCGCACCCAACGAAGGCGCAGTGTATCCTGCTCCACGGCGAAGACCCCGGTCAGCTGCCCCGAGCGCACCAGGGCGTCCACCGGGAGCCAACGGGTGCCCTCCCCCACCACCGCCGCGCCGGGGAGCCGCACTCGCGCCAGCGTACCGGGAAGCGGCGTCCCCTCGACCTCGACCTCCACGCGAATCCGCTGAGAGGCCGGGTTCAAGGCCTGAACCACCCGGAGAACCCGACCAGACAGGGTCCTCCCCGCCACCGCCACCTCCACCGGGTCCCCGTTCTGAAGACCTCGCGCCCGCTCCGCCGGCAGGTCCGCTACGACCTTCACGGCCCGGCTCGCGAGACGCATGAGCGGGAGCCCGGGAGACGCCATGTCCCCGGCGTCCACCATCCGGGCCGTCACGAGTCCAGCGAAGGGTGCCCGGATCACGGCGTAGGCGCCCTGGGCCTCCGCATCGGCGACGGCTCCCTCGGCGGCGGATAGCCGGGCCTGGGCCTCATCCAACTCCTGGGGGGAGGCGGCTCCGTCCCGGGCCAGGTTCTCCACCCGCTCGAAGGTCTTGCGGGCCAGCTCGGCCTGGGCCCGTGCGGACCGGATCCGGGCCTGCAGGTCGGCGTCGTCCACGATGGCCAGCCTCGCGCCGGCGGCCACGGCGTCGCCGACGTCCACGGAGACGGAGGCGAGGGTCCCCGCCATGCGCGTGGCCACCTCCGCCTCCTGGACCGGAACCACCCGGGCCGGGAGGACGGCAGCGGCAGTGCCGGTCCCCACAGGGCTCACCCTGACGGAGACGGGGCTCTGGGGCTCCCGGTCCCGGCGCTCGGGCTCACCCTGACAGGCCGCCAGAGTTACTGCCACGGCGACGAGGACCGCCGGACGAATGCGTCGAATCAAAGTCATGGTCTTATCGGTCCAGTTGCGAGGTGGCTTCGGTGTCGCCGCGAGCGAAATCCAGCGCGGCCAGGGCCATGATCAGGCGAGCTCGGGCCTCCGCCACGCCCTGATCCAGGGCGGCGGAACGGGCCTGGGCCTGGAGGAGCTCGGCCACCGTGGCCATCCCCTCCTCGTAGCGGAGTCTTACGAGGCGGGCCGCCTCGGCGGCGGCTCCGGCAGCGGCCCGGGCGCTCTCCAGCGAGGCCTCTGTTGCGGTGACGCCCCGCTCGGCGGAGGTGAGCTCGGTCTGGGCCGCCCGCTCCCGCACCGCCTGCTCTTCAGCCAGCGCCCGGGTCTCGGCCCGGGCCGCTTCGGCGCCGTTTGTCAGGGAGAAGCCCGTGAAGAGGGGGACGGAGAGCTGTAAACCCAGCGTGTAGTTGGATCTCCAGTCCCCGCTGATCTGCGGCGCGTGGGTCGAGAGCATGCCGTATCCCTCGAGGCGAGGGAGACGACGCGCCTGGATCTCCGACTCGGCGGCCTCCGCCGCGTCGACAGCGGCCCGGCCTGCCAGCAGGTCCGCACGGACGGGAGGGAGCACGCCAGCCCCCAGGTCCCGGGTCAGTCGCTCCGCCACCGCCTCGGGACTCTCCACCGGCGTGGGCATGCGTTCCGAACCCCATCCCAGGTGGACCGCCAACGCTTCCCGGGTATCCATCACCATGGCCTGGGCTTGCACTCTGCGCGCCTCGATCTCCTGAACCGCCGCCTCGGCCTGCAGGAGGTCCGCATCGGTACCCATCCCTTCAGCGACCCGCCGGCCCACCCGGTCCCGTGTCGCCTCGGCTGCGACCAAGGCGGCCTCCAGGGCCGACGCCGCCTCCTGGGCCTGCAGCGCCCGGGCGTAGTGGATCCGGGTCTGGAATACGGTGCCCTCCCGGGTCCGTTGGAGCTGAGCCCGGGCGGCGCGGCTTCGAGCCTGACTCCCTTCCCGGGCCTGCCAGCGGGACCAGTCGCCGATCTCCCAGCGGGCGGACAGGCCCGCGGTCCAGTCGGCCACGGCATCTGGGTCGTTCAGCGACGGAAGGGCGAAGTCCGCCTCGGTGAAGATCCCCTGGCGAAGCTTCGTCCCGAAGACGCCCACCGGGTCGTCGGTCCGCATGGCCCCGGCCGTCGCCTGCACCTGGGGCATGATGAAGCCCCCGGTAGCGTCGTATGCCGCCTCGGCGGCCTCGGTGCGAGCGGTGGCGGCCCGGAGGGTGCCGTTCTCCTCCAGGGCCATGGTCTCGGCGTCGGCCAGCGAGACCGGTACGGGCTCGGGA
>CAKZOQ010000343.1 GCA_937136445.1 uncultured Gemmatimonadota bacterium | reverse complement strand
GGGAGCGGTCGGTGAGGGGTTCGCGGAACCAGCCGCCCATCTGGCACCCGGTGTTGCCCATGGGGAACTGCACCACCCCGAGCTCGGCGAAGATCGGCCGGAGGAGTTCGATTCCCCCCGCTCCGTAGAGCCATGCGTTCTGCTGCCGTGCAGTGAGCCCGAAGGGTACGCCGGTGTCGAAGGCCAGCGCCGGATTCTTCCCGGTGTAGAAGTAGCTCGCCGTGTGGCCCGCCTGCACCGTGCCCTGCTGCACCGCATCCATGACCTGGAGTCCTGGGACGATCTCTCCCGCCGGGTAGACCCGGATGCGGAAGCGGCCTCCGGTGACCGCCGACACACGCGCCGCCAGCGATTCGGCCGCTCCCATGATGATCCCCAGGCTCGCCGGATAGCTCGAGGCCAGGCGCCACTCCACGCGAGGACCCGAGACCGTCCCGGATCCCGCCGCGGGGGTGGACTCCTCCCCCGCCCCGCACCCCGCAACCAGCCCGGCTCCGCCCAGGACCCCCATCCGCTCCACGAACCTTCGTCGCCGCATGCTCCGTCTCCCTGAGACCGGGTCCAGGTGCCGCGCCCGGATCCGTGGAAGGGAAGCCCCGAAGCTCCCCCACGAAAGCCCCGGCTTGCCCACGGGGCGGAGCGGTGCCTCGCCGACAACCCGATCCCGCCCCTCGACGCCTCGCCAGCGGCCCCGGTACGTTGGCGATCCACACCCCCGCACTCTCCTCCGGACCCACCGTCCCCTACCGCATGCGTTCTCGCCGGTACCGCCGCCTCCGCTCCGTCCTGGAGCGCCGTCAGCCAGACCTCACCGTGCTCATGGAGCAGGTCCACAAGCCCCACAACCTCTCCGCCATCCTGCGGAACTGCGACGCAGCGGGGGTGCTGGAGGCCCATGCCGTCCCCCCCCGCGGGGGGTTGGAAGTGCACCACGACACCTCGGGGGGCACCAAGAAGTGGATCCATGTGCACCGCCACGAGGACGTGGACGCGGCGGTGGCGGACCTCCACGCCCAGGGATTGACCGTCCTCGCCGCCCACCCGGGTGAAGGCGCCGTGGACTTCCGTGCCGTGGACTTCACCCGGCCCACCTGCCTCATGATGGGCGCCGAGCTCCATGGGGTCTCGGACCGGGGGCTCGAGCTGGCCGACGGCACCGTGGTCATTCCCATGGAGGGGATGGTCCGTTCGCTGAACGTCTCGGTAGCGACGGCCCTCCTGCTCTACGAAGCCCACCGCCAGCGAACGGCGGCAGGTCTCTACCAGGAGTCCCGTCTCGAGCCCGACCGGTTCCGACGGATCCTCTTCGAATGGTGCCACCCGGAGCTGGCCCGACGATGCCGCGACCTCGGACGGTCGTACCCGGCGTTGGGCCCGGAGGGTGAGCTCCTCGAGGACCCCTTGTCGGGACCCGACCGTCCGCACGGCGGGGAATAGACCGATCTCCAGCCGATTCCGGCACCTGTCGGAGGGAAAAAACGCGGATACCTCGGTGGATGGACGCTTTGAGTTGTACAATTCCTTGACGACCCATGAACAGCGGTCGAGATTGATGGGGAGAATCGGGGGGTATGCCATGCCTCCCGCCGCATCGTCCGCACCAAGGGGGACTCCATGGAGCACTTCAATCCTGACCTCAGCCTCACGAGCACGCAGGCAGCCGAGCTTCTGGACGTGCATCCCTCCACCGTCAAACGTTGGTGCAACGACGGGGCGCTGGCGTCCTCCAAGACCGGCGGGGGTCATCGACGCATCCACCTGGAGGACCTGCAGCTCTTCGCCCGCGAGAACGAGATCGACACGATCCTCTCGCCCTTCCACCCGTACGAGCCCCACGTCTGGACCGCTCTTCAGGAGCTTCAGGACGACGACTCCTTCCGGCGATTCCATTCCCTGGCCATGAGTTGGGTCTTCCGGGGACAGCTTCAACGTCTCCACGACCTCTTCCTCACCCTGGCCCGGAGTGAAATCATCCCCTTCTCGCGCTTCTGCGACGAGGGCATCCGGGGGCTCATGGAGCAGGTGGGTGGAGCCTGGCACGCGGGGAAGCTCCGTGCCGGCGAGGAGCACATGGTCACGCAGGCCATGATCGAGGTGCTGCTGGAGTACCGCAGGGAGGTGGCCGGATCCCTCCCCCGCGGGCACGGAGAGCGCATCGCCGTCGTGGGCTCCACGGAGGGGAATCAGCACCATCTCGGGAGCCTTTGCGTGCGGGTGCTGCTGGAGCGGAAGGGCTGGGAGGTCTACTACCTGGGTCCAGATGTTCCGGTGGAGGACTTCGGAGCCATCCAGGAGGGGCGGGGGGCCGGTCTGGTCTGCATCTCCCTCACCCCGCCCGCCACCACCGGCGAGGTGGCTCGACTGGTGCGGATCCTCTCCGAATTCTACCATGCTGAGCATCCCTACACCCTGGCACTCGGCGGCTCACTGGCGAGCCCCGTCGACCCCGAAGCGACCGAAGGGCCCTTCGAGCGGGTTGACATGTACGGTTCGTGCGCCGAGCTGGAGATGACACTGGATCAGGGTGGGCCCATCCCCCGAGCCGAGCACGTACAGGCATGAGCCACTTGTTGGACGCCCGCCGCCGGGAGGTCCTGGGCCTCGCGGTGCTTCTGGGCTTCACCCTCCTCGCCGTCGGCGGCTACTCGGTCTTCGCGCTGCACCCGGAGCGGATCCCTCAGGACGCGTTCTCCCTGGCCTTCTTCCGGATCTCCTTCCAGTTCTTCGCGCAGCTCCACATCCTCCTGGCCTTCGTGGCGCTGGCGGTGGTCCTGGTCGGGCGCCTGGGAGGGCGCTGGCTGCCGGCTCTTCTGGCCGTCTATGTTCTGAGCTTCACCGCCGAGCATGTGGGCACCGGCTACGGGATTCCCTTCGGCGGCTACGGCTACACGGGCCTCCTGGGCTACAAGCTGGGTGGGCGCGTCCCCGTCCTCATCCCGCTGAGCTGGTTCCTCATGGCGCTGCCGGCCTGGGTCATGACCCGGGCGGCGCTTCCGCAGGCCGGGTCCTGGTTGGCGCGGGTTCTTGTGGCGCCCGTCTGGTTGGTGGCCTGGGACCTGGCTCTGGATCCGGCCATGAGCTACCTGACGGCCTACTGGCGGTGGGAGGAGAGCGGGCCCTACTACGGCATGCCCTGGCTGAATCTCCTGGGGTGGTACGTCACGGGACTGGCCCTCATGGCCGCCCTCGAGGCGCTGGCCGATCGTACCGGCTTCCACCAACTGCCGGTCCGCTGGATGATCGCGTACTACGTCGTCGTGGCGCTCCTGCCCATCGGCATGCTGGTGGGCTCGGGATCCTGGACCGGCGTCCTCGTGACCGTGGCGGGAATGGGTGCGTGCGTCCTCCTGGTCCGGGCCCTCGGCGGCGGCGAGCGGTCGGGCGTCGAGAGCAGCCCCACCCCGGCCTCCCTTGCATCATGACCGGATCCCTGGAGCTGGTCCCCGCCGACACCTCGCCGCGCGACGCCGTCCTCCCCGGGCTGAGAGAGGCGGCCGGCGCGCTGGCGGAGGCGGGTGTTTCCGTCCCCTCGCTGGACGGAAAGCTGCTGCGGTCCGTGATGGCCTTCGGTCTGGTGGCGCCGAGCCGTCGCTCGGAGTTGGACCTGCGATTCTGGTCCGGTGCGCTGGCCGTGGAGATGGCCCACGAGGCCTCCCTGCTCCACGACGACGTGGTGGACGCTTCCGACCGTCGGCGCGGGGTGCCGACCGTCGCCGCCGAGTTCGGCCCTTCCGTCGCCCTCCTCCGGGGGGACGAATACCTCACCGGGAGCTACCGGGCCGCCGCTCGCACGGCCTCCCCGGCCTTCCTGGACGTCTTCCTCCAGGCCGTGCACGGAACGGTGGTGGGGGAACGGCGTCAGGGCCGCTCCGGCGCCTGTCCTCTTTCCCTCGCCGCGTACGAAGAGCTCGTGGCCTGGAAGACCGGCCGGCTCTTCGGGGCGGCGGCGGCCCTTTCGGCTCTGGTCCCCGAGGCTTCCCCCGTCGCCGAGGATCGAACGAAGCTCGGCGAGGAACTCGGGATCTTCTACCAGATGGTGGACGATCTCCTGGACTATTGCCCAGCCGCCGACACGGGCAAGCCGGGACTGCAGGACCATCGGCGAGGCACCTGGACCTGGCTCCTCGGCATCCCCGGAGCCCCGGCCCTGTCTGCCGAACCCGACGAGATCCTGGCCGCCCTCACCCGCACCTCCGAGGACGGTCCGCCCCTTCTTCGACGTGCCCTGGGGCGATTGGAATCCCGAGCGTCCGCTCTCGAATGTCGCGTGCAGGCGGCGTCGCAGGGGTGCCGTCTCCTCACCACGATCCTACAGGGGTGGGTGACCATGGCCAGGAAAGGCGTGGAGGCCCAGCTCTCCGCCGAAGAGGCGTCCTATGTTCCCGAGCAGGCCGAACCCGGCGATCCCGCCGACTCCGCCCTTCCCTCCCGGGCCGCCGGATGAATGACCCGGCGCAGGGGCATCGTGCCATCGTCGTAGGCGCCGGCTTCGGAGGCCTGGCCGCCGCCGCTCGGCTTCAGGCTGCCGGCGTTCAGGTCACCCTCCTGGAGAAACGGGAGAAGGTCGGGGGGCGCGCCTACCAGTTGAAGGACCGCGGCTACGTCTTCGACATGGGTCCGAGCCTCATCACGGCGCCCCACATCCTGGACTCCATCTTCCAGGCCGGGGGACGACGTCTGGAGGACTACGTGGATCTGGTGCCTCTCGACCCCTACTACCGCATCTACTTCCATGACGGGACGGTCCTGGACTACACCGGGGACATGGAGGCCATGCGGAGCCAGATGGCCCGCTACAACGCCGACGACGCCGCGAATCTGGACACCTTCCTCACGAAGGTCCGACCCATCTACGACGCCGTCATCGGCGACCGCCTGGGCTCCAAACCCTTCGACTCGGTGGGCAGCATGCTCCGGTTCCTCCCCCGGGTGGCCAAGCTCCAGGCGTGGATGCCGGTGAGCATGTTCGTGAACCGCTTCTTCGAGGATTTCCGCCACCGCTTCATCTTCTCCTTCCATCCGCTCTTCGTCGGCGGCAATCCGTTCACGACGCCGGCCATCTACCTCATGATCCCCTTCCTGGAGCGGGAGGGTGGGGTCTGGTTCACCCGGGGCGGGATGTACTCGGTGGTGCAAGCTCTGGCGGACTACTTCCAGGAGATGGGGGGCGAGCTCCGTACTGGCGCCGAGGTCGAGGAGATCGTGGTGCGAGGGGGTCGCACCGTCGGTGTGCGGACGGACGGAGAGCTCCTGCCGGCCGACCTGGTCGTGAGCAACGCCGACCCCGGCCACACCTATGGCGCACTGGTTGAGACGAAGCACCGCAAGCGGTGGAGCGACAAGAAGTTGGCCAAGACGGACTGGAGCATGTCCTGCTTCCTGCTCTACCTGGGGACCCGACGCCAGTACCCCAAGCTCGAGCACCATACCCTCATCCTCACCGAGCGCTACAAGGAACTCCTGAAGGACATCTTCGACGAGAAGATCCTCCCGGACGACTTCAGCATGTACCTCCACGCACCCACCCGGACCGACCCGAGCATGGCACCAGAGGGTGGGGAGAGCATGTACGTGCTCATCCCGGTGGCGAACCAGCGCTCCGGGCTGGACTGGAGCAGCCTGAAGGAGCCCTTCACCGAGCGGGTGCTGGAGTTCCTGGAGGAATGGGGGCTGGACGACCTCCGGAAGGAGCTCGAAGTGCTCCACGTCTTCACCCCCGAGGACTTCGCGACGGAGCTCAACGCCACGGTGGGCAACGCCTTCGCCATCGATCCCAAGTTCACCCAGACGGCCTGGTTCCGCCCCCACAACCGGAGCGAGGACGTGGACGGCCTGTACTTGGTGGGGGCCGGCACCCATCCGGGGGCGGGCGTGCCAGGGGTCCTCCTCTCGGCGGAGACGACGTACGGTTGCATCGCGGAGGACCTCGGCCTTCCCGATCAGTGGGACTGGGACGAGCCGGGCCGGGTCGCGTTGGACGATCTCCGTGTCGCCGCCCGGGAGGCGGGGGTGCTCCCCGCCCCGGACGAGGATCCCGTCGCCTCGGAGTGACCGCCCCCGGTCCGACCTGAGGGAACGTCAGTCCTCGACCCGAGGACTCTCCTTCTGCTTCCCGAGCTGGAACCGTAGGGAGTCCTCCACGCCGTCGTGGGCGAAAACGTAGCCGCTCTCCAGCGCCTTTCTGGGAAGGACCCGCTGCCCCTGGAGGAGCGCTTCCTCGCCGAGCTGGCCGAAGAGGGCCTTCACTGCCAACCCCGGCACCGGGATGACGGTCGGTCGCCCCAGCGCGCGGCCCAGGGCCGAGGTGAAGGTGGCGTTCGGAACGGGATTCGGCCCCGTGAGGTTGAGCGGGCCCTCCAGCCCTTCGCTCATGAGCGCGTGGTGGAGGAGGCCGACGACGTCGTCCAGGTCCACCCAGCTCACGTACTGCTTCCCGCTGCCCAGGCGCCCTCCCGCGCCTACCTTGAAGGGGAGCAGCATCTTGCCCAGGGCGCCGCCGGCGGGCGAGAGGACGACCCCGGCTCGGGCGTGCACCACCCGGACCCCCGCCCGTTCCGCTACGGCCGTCGCACCCTCCCAGGCCCGTGCCACCTCCGCGAGGAAGCCTCGACCCGACGGGGATCCCTCGTCCAGCCGCTCCTCGCCCCGGTCGCCGTAGAAGCCCACCGCCGACATCGAGACCAGGGTCCCGATCTCCGCCTCGGCCACTGCACGGGCCAGGAGCTCCGTGCCCTGCACGCGGCTCTGGAGGATCCGCTCCCTCTTCTCGTCGGTCCACCGGCCCTCGGCGATGGGTTCGCCGGCCAGATGGATCACGGCGTCGGCCTCGGCCAGCCGGGTCACGTCGATCTCGCCCTCCCGGGGGCGCCAGAGGAGGGCGTCGTCCGCCAGCTCCTCCCGGTGGCGTACCACTCGGAGCACCCGGTGTCCGCCGCTGGTGAGGAAGTGGCGGAGGGCGCTCCCCACCATGCCCGACGATCCGGTGATGGCGACGGTACGGCGTGGCTTGTCCGAGTGGGCCGCGTGGTGGTCCAGGTCGGTCTGGAGCCGCCGGTACCGGAAGGCGAAGAGCCGGTCGAGCTCCCGTTCGATGAAGCCCGGCGCCAGGAGCTTGCCGGCCGAGCCCAACGGAGGCTCCACCTCGATGGAGTCCTCGAGCACGGTCCCCCCGTCCTCCCCGGGCCGGAAGCCGTGGGTGTGGACCCAGGACTCCAGGGGCCCCGAGACCTGCTCGTCCACGAACTGCCGGTTCTGCTGGAAGTCGCGGTGTCGGAGCTCCCAGGTGAAAGAGGCCGGGCCGCCGTGCACCCGCAGCTTGATGCGCGCACCGTCGCGGATCCCCCCGGAGCGCTCGAGGACCTCCACCTCGCCCCAGGGAGGGGTGAGGCGTTCCAGGGCGCCGGGACGTTCGTGCCAGGCGAAGACGGTTTGGACGTCGTGTCCGGTCAGGTGACCGCGATAGCGGACGTTCATGGGCTCCAGGGGCGAAGGGGAGAGAAACGGGTGGCGGTCACAGAGAGAGGGTCGGGGCGTCGCCCCAGCGCTCCAGGTAGCGGTCCAGGTCCACCTTCCGCCGGGTGGATTTGGAGGTCATGGATCGCACCTTCCCGAAGACCTCCCGTTCCGGCCACCCCCGGTCGAAGCGGCCCAGTGTCCAGAAGATCCCCGAGTAGCTGTTGGGGTCCCGGCCGTCCACGGCGAAGCGGTTGTTGAGCTCGATCATGATCTCCAGCGCCCTTCGTGGCGATTCGCTCCACTCCAGGATCTTCTTGCCCCAGAGCATCCGCAGGTAGTTGTGGATGATGCCCTCGTGGAGGAGCTGGCGCTGGGCGGCATTCCACAGCTCGTCGTGGGTCCGGGCGTCCCGGAACTCCTCCAGGGTGTAGCAGGGATCACGCGGATCGTCGGCGTGGTCCGCCAGCGTCTCCCGCGCCCACTCGGGGAGGGTGTCGTAGTCGGCGTGGTCCGGCTCCAGCCAGCAGTAGCTGTGGCCGATCTCCCGCCAGGTGACGAGTTCGTCCAGAAAGGCCTCGGCCGCCTCGCTCATGCCCCACCAGCCATGGCGTTTCCCGTCGGCCTCGTTGGCGAGCCGGGCCGGGCTCCACTCCTCGTGCTTCGCCACGGCGTCGAAGACCTCGTGGGCCGAGAGGTGTCCCCAGTGCAACCACGGGGAGAGGCCGCTCTGGGCGTCGGCGTCGGGATCGTTTCGTTCGTCCGGGTAGCGGGCCAACGTCTCGTCCAGGAAGGCCGACAGCCGGTCCCGGCCCGCCTCGGTGCCCCCCCGTGCCCCCACCGGAGGCACTTCGTGGTCGATGGGGAGGGCGGCCAGGGCATCCTCATCACCGTCCAGGAGCTCCTGGGAGGCCGCCGGCCAGCGGTCCAGGACCTCGTCGGGGATGTGCCCGGCGGCTGGAAGGGGGCGGTCCGGAAGCGCCCGGGCCACAGGCATCTCGGTGAGGTGCTCCCCCAGCGTCTTCTGGAGGAACCGACGGAAGTGGTAGGCGGCGGAGTAGGTCTTCTCGGCGGCCTTCAGGGGGAGGATCCCCAAGGAGTCCACCGCCTCGAGGCGCACGTCCAGCTTCTCGGCCGCGGCCTCCTGCATGCGGGGGACGAAGAAGGTGGGGTAGACATCGGTGACCACCCCCACCGACCGCCCGGCCAACGCCTTCAGGAGTCCCTTCCCCGCCCCAGCCTCGGGCTCCACGTAGGCGTGGTACCCCACGTCGCTCCCCTCCAGCTCCGCCCTGTGCTCCCGCATGCCGTCCAGGGCGAACCGATGGTGGCGATCCGATGCCCAGCGGTACCCCACCCGGAGAGCTTCCAGGATCAGGAGCGGCTTCTCCAGCTCGCGGGCGAGCTCCACGGCTCGATCCAATGCGAAATTCCAGGAGAGGCGTCGACCGGTGACCATCCAGTAGAGGACGAATTCGCCCTCCGGTCGAAGGTCGTGGTCGTTGAGGGGGTGGAGTCGGATCTCGGGAGCGGACATGGGTGGGATTACCCGGGCCCTCGGCCGCCGTTTCCCGACCTGTACGGAGCCAGGGTCGCGTCAGGAGGAGACTTCGGCCTCGTCCAGCCGGAAGATGGCCCCGAGCATGCGCTTGAGCTCCTCCCGCACGTCGCTTTCCCCCTTCTGAAGAACGCCGGATGCCATGTCCACCAGCTCCACCTGGTCCTCCCCGGTGAGCTCCTTCCCGGTGAGGACGATCACCGGAAGGCCGGAGTGGAGGGGATTGTCCCGGAGGCGTTCCAGCACGGAGAAGCCGTCCAGCCCGGGGAGACCCAGGTCCAGGAGGAGCGCGTCGGGCGCCTCCGTGCGCACCATCTCCAGCGTCTCCGGCCCATCCCGCGCCACGGCCGTCTCCAGCCCCAGCGTTTCGAGGTAGCTGGTGAGCATCTCACGGATTCCCGGATCGTCGTCGGCGATGAGGATCCGTCCCCCGCGCTTGCGCACCAGATTGCGCCACAGGACCCGGAGGAGGTCCTCTCGCTCGAAGGGCTTGGTGATGAGGTCCACGGCGCCCAGGAGGCGTCCCCTCCCCTCTCCGGCGACGATGCTCACCACCACCACCGGGATGTCCCGGAGCTCCGCGTCGGCCTTCAGCCGTTTCAGTACCTCCCACCCGGTCATCCCCGGCATCATGAGGTCCAGGGTGATGAGGTCGGGCTCCTCCCTTCGGGCCAGATCGATGCCCTCTTCCCCGCCCTTGGCCCGGAGGACCTGGCAGCCGAAGTCCTCCAGGTAGTGGGCCATGAGATCCCGGGAGTCCCGCTCGTCGTCCACCACCAGGACCTGGAAGTCCCGGAGGCCTGGGGCGGGTCCGCCGTCCGGCCGATTCCCGTCCGTACCGTGGGGGGACAGGACCGGCTCCACTTCGTTCGTGCCCTCCAGCTCCTCCTGCCCCTCGGCGCGAGCCTCCACCCGGGCCGCCACGGCCTCGGGGTCCGGCGCGGTGGGCTCCTCGTCGTCCGCCTCCTCCCGAACGGGACGTCGGGCTCGCTCCCCCATGACGATGGAGAAGGTCGAGCCCTCACCCACCTCCGACTCCACCAGGAGGTCGTAGCCCATGAGGAGGCAGATGGACCGGGAGATGGCGAGCCCCAACCCGGTGCCACCGTACTTCCGGGAGGTCCCGGCCTCTGCCTGCTGGAAGGCCTCGAAGATGGCCTCAAGGCGATCGTCGGGGATCCCGATGCCGGTGTCCTGCACCGCGATGGCCGTGGGCGTGCGTCCATCGGGGCCCACGTCCAGGCGTACCGTCACCGAACCCTCGTGGGTGAACTTGAGGGCATTCCCCACCAGGTTGATGATGACCTGCTTGAGCTTCGCCGAATCGGTCTCCACCACGGTGGTCTCGTCGGGGACGTCGGCCACCAGCCGCACCCCACCCTCCTTCACCTTGGCCTGGCCCTCGAGCTGCATCACCGTCTCCGTGATGAGCTCGCCCAGATCCACCTCCTCGATGACGAGCTCCATGCGCCCGGCCTCCACCTTGGCCAGGTCCAGCACCTCGTTGATGAGCTCCAGGAGGTGCTTCCCGTTGGCCAGGACCCGCTTGAGGAACCCCAGATCCTTGTCCCCCAGGTGGTCGTCCTTGTTCTTGAGGAGGATGTTGGTGAAACCGATGACCGAGTTGAGGGGCGTGCGCAGCTCGTGGCTCATGTTGGCCAGGAAGTCGCTCTTGGCCTTGTTGGCCGCCTCGGCCTCCTCCTTGGCGATGCGGAGGGCTTCCTCGGCCCGGACCCGGGGCGTGACGTCCTTTCCGAAGAAGACCGCGCCGGTGATGCCGAGCTCGCTCTGGATGGGGTTGGCGTAGAGCTCGAAGTACCGGGTCTGGCCGTCCACGTCGTCGGTCCGCACGGCGACGTGCCGCTCCCCCGCCAGCGCCCTCTGGTAGATCTCCTCGTACCAGTCGGCGTCCTCCGGCGGGAAGGTCTCGTGGGGGAGCTGTTCGGTGGCCGGCTCGATGCCGGAGCGCGCCTCCATGGCCAGGGCGAAGGCCGAGTTGAAGGTGATGAGCCGGTGGCGCCGGTCGATGGACCAGATGGCGTCTCCGGTGTTCTCCACCAGGGCGGCGAGGTTCGCCCGGGATTCGGCGAGCTGCCGTTCCGCCAGGCGCTGCCCGGTGACGTCGCGGAAGATCCCCTGCGTCGCCAGCGCGTCTCCCTGCACCCGCTGGGCCTGGACGCTCCCGGACAGGATCACCGTCCGTCCGTCGGCGGCGATGTACTCGACGTTGAATCGCCGAGCCTCTCCCCCGGCCAGGACCCGCTCGAACTCCTCCTCCAGCCGCTCCTTGTGGTCCGGGTGCACCAGCTCCATGAGCTTCAGCCGCTCGAGCTGGGAATCGGTGTAGCCCAGGACCCGCTTCCAGGCGCTGTTCACGTAGAGGAACTTGCCCTCCGGGGACACGCTCTGGATCAGGTCGTTGGCGTTGTCCAGGAAGTCCTGGAGCCGCGCCCGACCCTCCTTCACCGCCTGTTCCGTCTGGGCCCGGACCTCGATTTCGCGTGCCAGGGCCTCGTTGGTCTCGGTGAGGGCCCCCAGGACCTCCCCCTCGCGCCGGAAGGTCAGATAGACGCTGAAGAGGAGCCCGGTGAGGATGGCCAGATAGCTCGTGACCTTCAGGAGGTGGGCCGCGTCGAACATGGCGTCGAAGCGTTCCTGCGACATCGACATGAACCCGGCGTGGGTCATGAACGAGATGATGAGGAAGATCAGGAGCCAGTGCTCGAAGGCGTCCCGCCGCCACCCGCCCTTGGCCAGGTACCCGAAGAAGGCCAGCCCGAAGAAGGCGGCCGGGAGGAACTCCGCCGGCCGGGAGACGATGAAGTCCGGCCAATGGGCTCCGGTGAGGGGCACCCACTCGAAGAAGAACAGGTTGATGAGGGTCAGCACCAACGCCGTGGCGTAGACCGATCCCTCGTGGACCGCCTCACCCTCGCCCTCGCGGACCTCCTGGCGCCAGGCGAGGAGGGAGACGAAGAGAAAGAGGGAGAGGAAGACCCGCTCCGCCGTCCAGCTCCACGCGAAGAGGTCTTCCGGGTTGGTGTCGCTGCGCAGGTACAGCAGCCAGTCGCTGGTGATGAGTGCGTGGTTCAGGTCCAGCAGGCCGGCACCCAGGAAGCCCGTGCCGATGAAGAGAAAGGTGGCCTGCTTTCGGCTGTAGAAGCGGACCAACGCCAGCGCTCCCACCATGAAGGCGAGGAGGGTGGCCACCGACTCGGCGAGGGTATGGAGCGTGGGTGAGCTGAGTCCCGGGAGGTCGCGGAGGATCCATGAGCCCCCCACCAACAGGAGCACGAGGGTCCAGTAGACCCGGACGCGCTCCCCCGACCGATCCGGCCCGTGGTCGTCCCGGGCAGACGACATCAGTTCCCGGGGCAGCCCGGACTCGCTGGGGGGATCTCCCCCCTGGGACGTGGGTCGGCCCGGGCTCAGGAACGCTCGCTCAGACACTGTTCGATGGCTCCGATGAGGATGTCCTCATCCAGGATGGGCTTCGTCACGTACTCGTCGAAGCCCGCGGCCAGGTATTTCTCCCGATCTCCGGCCATGGCGTGGGCCGTGAGGGCGATCACGGGGATCTCCTTCAGCTCGGGTTGCTGCCGCAGCCACGCCAGCACCTCGGTGCCGTCCATCTCCGGGAGGGAGATGTCCAGGAGGACCAGGTCCGGCGGATCGTCGCCCAGGCTGCGGACCGCCTCCTTGCCGGTCTCGAACTCCTGCAGCTGGTAGCTGTCCTCCAGGAGGGCCTGCACGAGGAAACGGTTGTCGGGGTTGTCCTCGATGACGGCGATCTTCGCACTCATTCCTAGGATCCTTTCTCGATGGACTCGAGCTCGACCCGGGCCGCTCGATAGGCGTCTTCGATCTGGGGAAGGAGCCCCTGGACGGCCTCCAGGTTGTCGTCGATGGCCTCGAGCTCCACCTCCGCAGCGATGCGGCGGAGCTCCGCAGCGCCGACGTTGGCTGCGCTGGATTTCAGCGAATGGGCTCCCATCTCGGCCTTCTCCAGCTCCTCCTCCTCAATGCCGGAGCGGATCTGCTCCATCCGCACCAGCGAGTTCTCCAGGAAGAGGCGGAGCATCTGCCCCACCAGCTTCTCTCCACCCCAGTCCCGAAGCCGCTCGAGGGCATCGCGATCGATGGCTACGGGGTCGGTCATGGACGACGGGGTTGAGATGGGGTGCGTTCAGGCGGGAGGAAGGGATGGCGCGAGGGCCCTGGCAGAGTCTAGCCGTCCCGTCCTTCGCCAGCAATCGAGGTCTGGGCGGATTCAGGCGATCCTCCGCGACCCACGGGGCCGATCTCCTCCACCGGCCCCTGCCGGGAAGGGTGGCCGTACTGCAGGGCGTCGGCGGCGGGGAGGAGGGCCTCCACCACCCCCGGACGGGTCTCCCAGGCGTCGTGGACCTCGGCCCAGGCGAGGCCGTGGGGCTCGGCGGCGGAGCGCAAGCGGTTCCGGAGCCAGGTCTCGTCGCCGAATCCGATGCGGTCGTGGTAGAACCCAGCGAGCTCGAGGATCCTGTCCAGCCACGGCTCCACATCCACCGCCACGGCAGGCAGACGGGAGTGGGCCCCGCGGATGCCGAAGGGGGGGCAGGGGGCGCGGTGCGGCTCGGCGGGGGCCACCTGGGAGCGGATGCGGGCCAGGGTGAGGGCGTCCACGGCGGCCTGGCCCGTCGCTCGATGGTCGGGGTGCCGCATGCCCTTGAGCCATGCCCGACCCCAGGTGACGAGGCCGTCGGGCCGAAGGTCCGCCAGGACCCGGGCGATGGCGCGGGCCGTGGTCGGGTCGGCGGTGACCCCGCCGTCGGGGAACTCCAGGAAGCGGTGCTCCACATCGAGGATCCCCGCGGCCTCGGAGGCGAGGGCTCGCCTGCGGCGCGCCACCTCGGTGGGCTCCATGGGGCCGAAGGCGTCGGTGGCTTCCCCTTGGGTGAGGTAGAGGATCACCACCCGGTCCCCGCGGGCTCGCTGGGCCAGGAGCGTGCCCGCCACCAGGAGCTCGTCGTCGGGGTGGGCGAGGACGGCCAGGAGCGTCCGCCCCTCCTCCTCGGCGTTCACTCCGCCAGCGCCCTCCGCAGGGCCCGTACCCCCGCGGCGGCTCCCTCGGCGTGGCCGTAGACCGCCGAGCCGGCCACCAGCACCGTGGCGCCGGCGTCGCGCAGGGCGGCGGCGTTGCCCGCGTCCACGCCGCCGTCCACCTCGATCTCCGCCGAGCTTCCCACCCGATCCAGCAGCGCCCGGGTCCGCGCGACCTTCTCCATCGATCCGCCGATGAAGCTCTGCCCGCCGAACCCCGGGTTCACCGACATGACCAGGACCAGCCCGACCTCCGGCGCGATCTCCTCCAGCGCCGCCACCGGGGTGGCCGGGTTCAGCGCCACCCCCGGCTCCATGCCCAGCGCGCGGATCCGCTGCACCGTGCGATGGAGGTGCGGGCAGACCTCCTGGTGGACCGTGAGGCCCCGCGCACCCGCCTCGGCGAAGTCCTCCAGGTAGTCGTCCGGGTTGTCGATCATCAGGTGGACGTCGAGGGGCAGGTCGGTGACGCGATGCACCGCCGCCGCCACCGGAGCCCCGATGGTGAGGTTGGGGACGAAGTGGCCGTCCATGACGTCCACGTGGACCCAGTCGGCACCGCCGTCCTCGATGGCCGCCACCTCGTCGCCCAGGCAGGCGAAATCCGCCGAGAGGATGGAGGGAGCCAGCTTCATCGGTCCCGCTCCAGGCTCCGGACCCCGTCCGGGCCGGCGAGGAGGGCGCGATCCGCCATCCCCAGGAAGAGCCCCGTGACCACGACGCCAGCCCGGTGCCTCAGGTCCTCGGCGAGGCCGGTGGGGTCGGGCAGACCGTCGGGGAAGACGCAGTCCAGGATGAAGTTGCCGTTGTCGCTCCTGAAGGGGAGGTCCTCCTTCTGTCGGAGGCGGACGTCGGCGCCGCGCGCCTCGAGCCAGCGGGCGTGCACCTGCCAGCCCCAGTCCACCACCTCCACGGGAAGCGGGGAGCGGAGGCCGAGGCGCTCCACGGCCTTTCCTTCGTCGGCGATGACGACGAATCGGCGGGAGGCCTGCGCCACCATCTTCTCCCGTAGGAGCGCCCCGCCCATTCCCTTGATGAGGTCCAGTTCGGGCGACACCTCGTCGGCCCCGTCCACCGTCAGGTCCAGCGTCTGGACGTCGTCGAGGGTCACCAGCGGGATCCCGGCCGCCCGGGACTCCCGTCCGGTGCGCACCGAGGAGGGCACGCCCTTCACCTCGGTGAGGTCCCCGTCGGCGAGGGCCGCGCCCAGGAGCTCCAGGAAGTGGGCGACGGTGCTGCCGGTCCCCAGGCCCAGGACCATGCCGTCCCGCACCTCCTCCAGGGCCGCTCGGGCGGCGTCACGCTTCAGGCGGTCGGTATCCTCGGTCATGCTCGCTGGGATGGTGGGAGCGGTCGGGCGCAGTCCCGGATTCCGGGACCCGTCAAGCTACCGGGCCCGAGCCCCGTGTTCCAGCCGCCGGTTGACACCCCCCTCCCCCGCGGCGAGGGTGCGGACCTGCACGACCCCAGGAGGACGTCCCCATGATCATCGTCACCCGCAAGGGCGTCACCGACGCCGAGATCGACCACATCCGCGAGCGGGTCGAGAGCCTCGGCCTTCGCACCCACCTCTCCCGCGGCGAGGAACGCACCATCATCGGGTGCGTCGGGGACGAAGAGCGCCTCCGCTCCGTCCCGCTGGCCACCCTCCCGGGGGTGGAAGCCGTCCACGAGGTGCAGCGGCCGTACAAGCTGGCCTCCCGGGACTTCGATGCCCGAGGTGCCTCCACGGTCGCGGTGGGGGACGGCACCATCGGGGACGGGGCCTTCCTGGTCATCGCCGGCCCCTGCTCGGTGGAGGGCCGGGAGATGATGCTGGACACGGCCCGCCACGTCCGGACGCAGGGCGCCCGGGCCCTCCG
>CAKZOQ010000342.1 GCA_937136445.1 uncultured Gemmatimonadota bacterium | reverse complement strand
CCCCGCGAGTTCGAATGGCCTGGTTCCGCAAGGACAAGAAGCCCCTGAAGGCCGAAACGAAGCGCGACCTCCCTCCCGACGTCTTCGACAAGTGCAAGGGCTGCGGAGAGATCCTCTACCGTGAGCGCCTCGCGCAGAACCTCCAGGTCTGCCCGGACTGCGGCCAGCACCTGCGAATCTCGGCGGAGGCCTACCTGGAGCTCCTCCTCGACGAGGGGTCCTTCGAGGAGCACGACACCGGGCTCCGCGCCGGCGACCCGCTGGAGTTCCGCGATCTGAAGGCCTACACGGACCGCATCGCCGCCGCCGAGGCCAAGGGCAAGGACGAGGCGGTGATCACCGGCTCCGGGACCCTCCACGGCATTCCCGTCATGGTCGCCGTCATGGACTTCTCCTTCATCGGCGGCTCCATGGGATCGGTCGTCGGCGAGAAGATCGCCCGAGCGGGCAAGCGGGCTCTGGAGCGGGGCGACCCCTTCCTTGTAGTCTCGGCCTCCGGCGGCGCCCGGATGCAGGAGGGGATCTACAGCCTCATGCAGATGGCCAAGACGTCCGCGGTCCTGGGCCAGCTCCACGAGGCGGGGATCCCCTACATCTCCATCCTCACCCACCCCACCACCGGGGGCGTCACGGCCTCCTTCGCCATGCTCGGCGACGTGAATCTGGCGGAACCCGGCGCCCTCATCGGATTCGCCGGCCCCCGGGTGATCGAGGAGACCATCAAGCAGGAGCTCCCCAAGGGGTTCCAGCGCGCCGAGTTCCTCCTGGAGCACGGGATGGTGGATCAGGTGGTGGACCGACGGGAGATGAAGGACATGGTGGCGCTTCTCCTGGGACACATGACCGGCCGCTGGCCCGAGCCGGCAGCGTCGGAGGCGTTCGACGACCAAGGATGACGCGGTGAGCCTCCCCGCCTCTTCCGCCGAGCCCTCCGGACCGTCCCTCCGTTCTCCGGAGGCGCTGGACCGCCCCTTCGGCGATCCGCTCTTCTCCGAGCTCTTTCCGCCGCTGGCCACCGGCGTGCACTGGGGTCTGGAGCGCACTCGCTCGGCTCTCACTGCGCTGGGGGATCCCCACCACGCCTACCCGTCCATCCACATCGGAGGGACGAACGGCAAGGGGTCGGTGGCCTCCATGGTCTCCGCGGCCCTCAGCCAGGACGGGCGACGGGTGGCCTGCTTCACTTCCCCCCACCTCTGCTCCTTCCGGGAGCGCTTCACCCTCCGGGGACGAGCCCTCTCGGAGGCGGAGCTCCGGGCCTCCGCCGACGCCATCCGCGACGTCGTGGTGGACTGCGAGCTCACCTTCTTCGAAGCCATCACCGTCCTGGGCTTCCACGCCTTCGCCGAGGCCGGGGCGGAGGTCGCGGTCATCGAGGTGGGGCTCGGCGGGCGACTGGACGCCACCAACGTCCTGGAGCCGCTGGTGGCGGCGGTCACCAACGTGGCCCTGGACCACGCCGACTACCTGGGCGACACCCTTCCGGCCATCGCCCGGGAGAAGGCGGGGATCATCAAGCCCGAGGTTCCCTTCCTCACGGCGGCCACCGACCCGGAGGTGCTGGCGGTCCTCCGCAGGGTCCACCGGGACGTGGGCGCGGGCACCTGGGTGGAGGTGGACCCCGACACGGATGTGGAGGATCTGGTGGTGGACGCCCGGCACACGGCCTTTACCCTGAACACCCGGAGCTGGGGCGAGCTGGAGGTGCACGTCCCCTTGCCCGGTCGGCACCAGGCGGCCAACGCGGCGCTGGCCGTGGAGATCCTGGAGCACCTCCCCCCGGAGCTGCGTCCGCAGCGCCAGGCCGTGCTGGAGGGGCTGGCCCGGGTCCGCCACCCCGGTCGGGACCAGATCGAGCGCATCGACGGCCGCACCTGGCTCTTCGACGTGGCGCACAACACGGCCGGGGTGGAGTCGCTGGTGGACACCCTGGGTCGGGTGGAGCTGCCTCGACCCCGGGTGGGGTTGGTGGCGGTGCTCGGGGACAAGGACTGGGCCCGGATGCTGCCGGCGCTCTATGCGTCGCTGGACGCGGTCGTCCTCACCCAGGCTCCCTCGGCGCCGGAGGAGCGTCGCTGGTCCCCCGCGGAGGTGTTGGAGGCCGTCCCTCCCGGCATCCCGGCGAGCCTCGAGGAGGACTTCCGGACGGCGGTGGCGGCGGCCCGGTCCCAGGCGGGGGAGGGCACGGTGGTGGTCACCGGGTCCTGCCACACGGTGGGGAGCGCCCTGAGGGTCCTGGGACGGGAGCCGTTGGCGGACGAAGAGGGCTGAGCCGCCCTGGTAGCTCGGTAGTCGAGGGCGGTCATCCGCCGCGGAGTACCCGGTAGGCGAGCCGCACGAGCCCGGACTCGTATTCCTGCACGTACTCGAGCTCCAGCGGCGTCCGCTCCGGATGCTCCGGAAGAAGGGGGATGCCGCGACCCAGGAGGATGGGGTGCACGGCTACGCTCACCCGGTCCACCACGCCCGCCGACAGGAGGGTCCGGAAAAGCCGTCCACCCCCCACCAGCCAGATCCCCTTGCCGTCGCCCTCCCGGAGCTCCGCCACCAGGTCGGAGACCCCCTCGGATACCACGGTGACCCAGGGGTGCTCCTCCGGGTCCAGCGTGGTGGAGGCGACGTAGTTGGTGACCCCCTCGTAGCCCTTCATCCCGTGCTTCAGCCCGAACTCGTAGGTGGTCCGCCCCATGATCACCGTGTCGATGGTGGTCATGAAGTCGGCGAGTCCATAGTCGTTCCCGTCGTCGAAGAGCCAATCCACACCGCCGGCGGGGTCGGCGATGTAGGCGTCCAGGCTGGCGGCCAACTCGTAGGTGACGGATCGCATGGGGGAAGGGTGCTTCCGGGGGCCGGCGCCGGCAAGCGCGCCCTCCCGGACGGGGTGGGTCCGGGTCGGTTGAATCGTTGTGGCTCGCCGCTAGATTCCGCGTTCCATGGCCTCTTCCGACTTCCGCCGACTCCCCGGCTTCCGAGACTTCCCGCCCGAGGAGCTGGCGTTCCGCGCCCACCTCTTCCGGGCCTGGCGCGCCGTCGCCCGCCGGTACGGGTTTCTGGAGTACGACGGCCCTCCGCTGGAGCCCCTGGAGCTCTACACCGAGAAGAGCGGCGACGAAATCGTGGGCCAGCTCTACAACTTCACCGACAAGGGCGACCGCCAGGTCTCCCTTCGACCGGAGATGACGCCCTCGCTGGCGCGCATCCTGGGCGAGCATGCCCGGAGCATGCCCAAGCCCATCCGCTGGTTCAGCATCCCCCAGCTCTTCCGCTACGAGCGACAGCAACGGGGACGTCTCCGGGAGCACTTCCAGTGGAATGTGGACATCGTCGGCGAGGACGACGTCTCCGCCGACGCCGAGGTGCTGGCGGTGGCCATCGACGGCCTTCGGGAGCTCGGTCTCGGCGCCGAGGACGTCCGGGCCCGGGTCTCGGACCGCCGTCTCCTCACCGCTCTCCTCCGCGACGGGGTGGGGGTACCGGAGGACGGGATGGATGCGGCCTTCGCCCTCATCGACAAGGTGGAGCGGATGCCCGAAGAGGTGGCCCGGGAGAAGCTGGCCGCCGACGCCGGGCTGGACCCCGCCCAGGTGGACGCCCTCCTGAAGCTCTTCGAGCTGGAGGGGCTGGATGACATCCGGGCCGCCCACCCGGAGGCCTCCGTCGCCGAGGCCGCTGCCCCGCTGGACGCGTACCTGGGGCACCTGGAGGCCATGGGGCTCGGCGACTTCGTGGAAGTGGACCTCACCATCGTCCGGGGCCTCGCCTACTACACGGGCATCGTCTTCGAGCTCTTCGACCGTCAGGGTGAGCTTCGGGCCATCTGCGGGGGCGGCCGCTACGACCGGCTCCTGGAGCTGGTGGGCGGCGACCCCATGCCGGCGGTGGGCTTCGGGATGGGCGACGTGGTCCTGGGCGAGCTCCTCCGGGAGCGGGCACTCGCACCGGACTACGAACGGACCCTGGACTACTACGTGGTGGTCATCGGCGAGGAGCAGGGGCCCGCGGCACGGGGGCTGGCCCATCGGCTCCGTGACGCCGGGCATTCGGTGGCCTACGAGTTCCGGGACCGCTCGGTGGGCAAGCAGTTCAAGTCCGCCGGCACCGAAGGCGCCCGCTCGGTCATCGTGCTGGGTCCCGAGGAGGCGGCGAAGGGTGTGGTGGTGCTGCGGGACATGGCCTCCGGAGAGGAGGAGCGGGTCCCGCCGGAGTCGCTGGGGTGAGCGGCGACGAGTCCGACGCCGAGACCCGCCTGGCCCAGGAGGTCACCCTTCGGGCCATCCGCCGCCTGGACATCCTGGAGTGGGTCATGATCGGGGGGGCGCTGATCCTCGCCCTCCTGGGGGGCGCCCTGGTGGCGCTGGTCCTGGACGGCATGGTCCCCTGGGGCTTCCGCGCCGTATGGGCGGCCGCCTCCCTTCTCCTCTTCGGGCTCCCGGCGGCGGTGACGCTGATCCGGGTGCGCCGCGAGGAGGCCCGGATCCGAGAGAAGCTCAACGAATCCAACGACGAGAACCATGGCTGACGACAAGAAGCTGACTCCGCGCGAGGACGACTTCAGCGCCTGGTACAACGAGGTCGTGCTGCGCGCCGAGCTCGCCGACTACTCCCCGGTGCGGGGGAGCATGGTCATCCGTCCCTGGGGCTACGGGATCTGGGAGCGCATGAGGGAGGCGCTGGACGACATGTTCAAGGCCACGGGGCACGAGAACGCCTACTTCCCGCTCCTCATCCCCATGAGCTTCATCGAGAAGGAGAAGGAGCACGTGGAGGGCTTCGCGCCGGAGCTGGCGGTGGTGACCCAGGCCGGCGGCAAGGAGCTGGACGAGCCCCTGGCCATCCGACCCACCTCCGAGACCGTCATCTACCACATGATGGCCAAGTGGGTGCAGTCCTACCGCGACCTCCCGATGCTGCTGAACCAGTGGGCCAACGTGATGCGCTGGGAGCTCCGGACCCGGCTCTTCCTGCGGACCGCCGAGTTCCTCTGGCAGGAAGGCCACACCGCCCACGCCACTCCGGAGGAGGCCGAGGAGGAGACGGTGCGCATGTTGGGCGTCTACCGGACCTTCATGGAGGAGTGGATGGGGATGCCCCCCATCACCGGGCTGAAGACGGACTCGGAGAAGTTCGCCGGCGCGGTGCGCTCCTATGCCACCGAGGCCCTCATGCAGGACGGAAAGGCCCTGCAGGCCGGGACCTCCCACTTTCTGGGCCAGAACTTCAGCAGGCAGTTCGGGCTCACCTTCCAGACCGAGGAGGGGCAGGAGGAGTACGCCTGGAACACCTCCTGGGGTGTGAGCACCCGGCTGGTGGGTGGGCTCATCATGACCCACGGCGACGACCAGGGGATCGTGGTGCCGCCCCGGCTCGCTCCGGACCAGGTGGTCATCGTGCCCATCCTGGTGGGCGACGACCACGCCGCCATCCTGGCCAAGGTGGACGAGGTGGCGGCCCGCCTCCGGGATCTGGGGGTCCGGGTCCGTGTCGATGCCCGGGAGAACCTCTCGCCGGGGGCCAAGTTCTACGAGTGGGAGCGGAAGGGCGTGCCCTTCCGAGTGGAGATCGGCCCCAAGGACCTGGAGAAGGGCTCCCTGGCGCTGGCTCGACGGGTGACCCCGGAGGGCGCCAAACGGAAGGAGTTCGTGGAGGAGAACGAGGCCATCCAGACCCTTCCGGACCGCCTGGAGGCCTTCCAGTCGGAGCTCCTGACGGCGGCCCGGGACCGACGGGAGGCTGCCACCGTCCGCGGCGTCACCAGCATGGACGAGCTGGACGAGGCGCTGGACCAGGGGGCGGGCTTCGTCTACAGCGGCTGGAACGGCGACCCGGCGGTGGAGCAGGCGGTCCAGGAGCAGACCAAGGCCACCTCCCGCGTCCTACCCGACGAGGAGTTCCGGAGTGACTCGGCACCCACGCGCTGCATCTCCGGCGAGGGCGACGCGGAGCACGAGGTGGTGTGGGCGAGGGCCTACTGATGGTGGGAGAGCACGAGCGCCACGACCGCGTCCTGGTCCTGGACTTCGGTTCCCAGTTCACCCAGCTCATCGCCCGGCGCATCCGGGAGGAGCGGGTCTATTGCGAGATCCACCCGGCCGGCCGGGATCTGGCCTGGATCCGGGAATGGGATCCCACCGCCATCATCCTCTCCGGCGGGCCCACGTCGGTGTACGACGACGACGCCCCCACCGCCGACCCCGAGCTCCTCACCAGCGGGATTCCGCTCCTGGGGATCTGCTACGGCATGCAGCTCATCGCCCACCTCGAGGGCGCGGACGTCCAGCACGGAAAGCGGGAGTATGGGCGGGCGGAGCTGGCCATCGAGGGGAGCAACGGGCTCTTCGCCGGCTTCGACGGCGGAGAGACCACCACGGTCTGGTGCTCCCACGGCGACCATGTGGACCGACCGCCGGAGGGCTACGAGCGGGTGGCCTCCACGGCGTCGCTTCCCACCGCCGCCTTCCGCGCCGAGGATCGACCCATCTGGGGGGTCCAGTTCCACCCCGAGGTGGCCCACACCCACCGTGGCGAGGAGATCCTCTCCAACTTCCTCTTCGAGGTGGCGGGCTGCCGGCCCACCTGGACCGCCGGCGCCTTCATCGACGAGACGGTGCAGAGCATTCGGGACCAGGTGGGGGAAGGGACCGCCATCTGCGGCCTCAGCGGAGGCGTGGACTCCTCCGTGGCCGCCGTCCTGGTGCACCGGGCCATCGGCGACCGGCTGACCTGCATCTTCGTGGACCACGGGCTCATGCGGAAGCACGAGCGCCAGCAGGTGGAGCGCATGTTCCGCTCCCACTACGACATGAACCTGGTGGTGGAAGAAGCCCAGGAGCTCTTCCTGGGCCGTCTGGAGGGGGTCACCGATCCCGAGCGGAAACGCACGGTCATCGGCAACACCTTCATCGAGGTCTTCGAAGCGACGGCGGCGCGGGAGGGCACCGACGCCCGCTTCCTGGTCCAGGGCACCCTCTATCCGGACGTCATCGAGTCCCATTCCGCCGGAGGGCCGTCGGTGACCATCAAGACCCACCACAACGTCGGCGGGCTGCCGGAGGAGATGCCCTTCGACCTGGTGGAGCCCCTCCGGGACCTCTTCAAGGACGAGGTCCGGCAGGTGGGGCGGGAGCTGGGGCTTCCGGAGGAGTTCGTCGGACGGCATCCCTTCCCGGGACCGGGACTGGCCATCCGCATCCTGGGGGACGTCACCCCGGAGCGGCTCCAGGTGCTGCGGGACGCCGACGCCATCTACCTGGAGGAGATCCGGGAGGCTGGGCTCTACGACGAGATCTGGCAGGCCTTCGCCGTCCTCCTTCCGGTCCAGTCGGTGGGGGTGATGGGCGACGCGCGCACCTACGAGAACGTCCTCGCCCTCCGGGCCGTCACCTCCCGGGACGGGATGACGGCGGACTGGTTCCACTTCCCCCACGAAGTGCTCGGCCGGGTCTCAACCCGCATCATCAACGAGGTCTCCGGGATCAACCGGGTCACCTACGATGTGAGCTCGAAGCCTCCTGCCACCATCGAGTGGGAGTAGGGAGCCGACGAGGGGCCCGGACCCACACCCCTCCGGCGCGCGTCGCGAGGGTCGCATCCATCGAAGGAGGATTCATGAAGCACCTGTTCGCCGCGCTGGCCGTCCTCGCCCTTCTCCTTCCCTCCGGCGTGGGGGCTCAGGTGGTGTGGGATGTGCCCAGCATGCTGCACCCCGGTGCTCCCGCAGGCCTCTCGGTGCTCCTGACCGAGGCGCACCCGGGCGATGGACTGGGTGCGCTGGCCATGTGGCGAAGGAGTGCTGCCCCGGTGGGGATCGGCTTCCGGGCAGGGGTGACGGAGCAGGACGATGGCCGTGGCTCGGACGACGGCGACGTGGCGGCCCTCTTCGGGGTGGACGTCTCCGGGAGCCTCGCGGAGCTCGAGGGGGCGGGGGAACCGCAGGTGATGTGGTGGACCGGGGCCGGCCTCGGTGTGGGCGACGATCTCCTCGTGTCCTTTCCGGCGGGCCTGGTCATCGGCTGGCAGGCGCGGGAGGAGAGCGTCTCGTTCAGGCCGTACGTGGGCGCGCACCTGGCGTTGGACGTGCGGACTGGCGACGGCGACGACCTGGATTTGGACGGCACCGTGGACCTCGGACTCGATCTCGACTTCGACGACCGCCTCACGGTCCGCTTCGGAGCATCCGTCGGCGACCGGGACGCGCTGGCCATCGGCGTGCACTTCCCGACGGGGTGAGGGCCCACCGCCGCACCGAGGCCGTTCAGTAGAGCCGGACCGAGTCCCCCACCGGCACGTCTTCGGCCTGGAGGCGGGCCTCCACCTCCAGCCAGAGATCCCGCATGTAGGCGAGATCGTCGCCCCGCACCTCGGCGAACTCCATCAGCTCCTCCTCGGTGACTCCCTGCCGGTCCAGGACGGCGGCGCGCAGCGAGTCCGTGAGGGGCTCCCCGCTCCGCACCGCCGTCACCCGGAGGTCCACCCAGCTCCGGATGAAGGTATCCCGGTCCAGCGCGGTGGTCTCCGGTGCCACCTCGCTCCCCCCGCAGGCCCAACCCGCCCAGAGGGCGACTGCGAGGCCGAGGGAGAGGGGGAGGGAGCGGAGGGTTCGGGAAGGGCGTAGGGAGGGCACGGCGTCCAGCGTCAGGAGTCCACGACGTCGTAGATGTCGCTATGGGGATCCACGGGGTCCGACAGGCTCGTGAAGTGCTGCGGCCCCACCCGCTGGCAGATGGCTTCGAAGGCCTCCACCACCCGCGGGTCGAAGTGGCCACCGGCGCAGCGCCGGATCTCGGCCAGGGCGTCTTCCACGGACACCGCGTCCTTGTAGGGCCGGTTGTGGGAGAGGGTGTCGAAGGTGTCGGCCACGGACACGATCCGGGCCGGCAGGGGGATCTCCTCTCCCTCCAGTCCATCCGGGTAGCCGTCGCCGTCCCAGCGCTCGTGGTGCGAGCGGGCGATCTCCGCCGCCATGCTCAGAATGCGATGCCGGCCCCCACCCAGAATCTCCTCCCCGATGATGGTATGGGTCTTCATGAGCTCGAACTCCGACGGCGTGAGGGCGCCGGGCTTCCGGAGGATGGCGTCGGGGACGCCGATCTTGCCGACGTCGTGCAGGGGGGCTGTCCGGCGGATGATGTCCACGTCACGGTGCCCGAAGCCCAGCTCCCGGGCGACAAGGGAGGAGAGCATCCCCACGCGCTCCGCGTGTCGTCCAGTGACGTCGTCGCGGTACTCGGCGGCGCGGGCCAGGCGATGGAGGATCTCGGACCTCGTATCGGCCAGCTCCGCCGTGCGTTCGCGGACCCGGGCCTCCATCTCGTCGCGCTGCCGGGCCACGCGCTGGTTGAGGAACCGAGCCTCCAGGAGGTTCTTCACGCGAGCCTGGGCCTCCGCCACGTCGAAGGGTTTGCTGAGGAAGTCGTGGGCGCCGGCTTCCAGCGCCCGCCGACGCACCTCCGGGGCGGTGTCGCCGGTGAGGACCAGCACCGGGAGGAACTCGGACGGCTCCCGGTGCCGGGGCAGGTGCTTCATGAGCTGAAAGCCGTCCATCTCCGGCATGTGGAGGTCCAGGAGGATGAGGTCGATCTCTTCCTCTTCCAGGACCGCCGGGACCCGGGTGGGGTCGTGCACGGCCAACGGCTCCTCGTAGCCTTGCCGCACGAACAGGCGCTGGAGGACGCCCGCGACATGGGGCTCGTCGTCCACGATGAGGATCCGGCCTCGCGCGGCTCCCTGCCCGTTGCCTCCGGGCGTCCCGTCGGTGGGGTCGGCCTCCCGGGTGTGGTCCAGCATGGCCGGCGAGAGCGCCGCGTCCACCTGTTCTTCGTCGAGATCCTGGTGGACGGTGCCCAGGATCAGCTCCAGGGCTTCGGAGAGAACCTCCACCTCGATGGGCTTGGAGAGGAAGACGGTTCGGGCGCCGGGGGACCCGCCCCAGTAGACCTCGTCCTGGGGATACCCCGACACGTAGACGGCGCGGAGGTGGGGGACGGCCCGGGAGGCGAGATCCACCAGGGTGAAGCCGCTCATCTCCGGCATGATGATGTCGGTGACGATGACGTGCGGGTGGGGCGCCCGACCCGCCGTCTCCAACGCCTCCCGAGGATCCTCGAAGGCCTGGACCGAGCACCCGAGCCGCTCCAGGAGGCGTCGGGTGGAGCGGAGGACCGCGCGATCGTCGTCCACCAGCAGGACCCGCAGGTTGTGCAGCGGAATGCCTTCCACCGGGTCCTCTTCCTTGGCGAGGCGACCCTTTCGAGACCCCGAAAGGAGCCGGTCGGCACGGTGCACTCGATCGCGACCCAGATCCTTGGCCATGTAGAGGGCTCGGTCCGCCGCCGCCACCAGCACGTCCGGGGATCCCATGCCGGGCTCCACGGCCCCGACGCCGGCGCTGGCGGTCACCCGCCCCCACCCGAAGTCCTCCGCCGCCAGGGAGGCCCGGATCTCCTCGGCGAACATGACCGCCGTCTCCACATCGGCGTCCACCAGCACGGTGAGGAACTCCTCACCGCCCCAGCGGGCGGACAGGTCCATGCGTCGGGTCCGTTCCTTCAGCAGTTCGGAGAAGGTCCGGAGAACCCGGTCCCCCTCGCCGTGGCCATGTTCGTCGTTGACCTGCTTGAACTCGTCCAGGTCGAAGAGGACCACGGCCAGGTCGTCGCCCCGGGCCGCCCGCCCGAAGTGGCTCTCCAGCAGGATCGAGGCGTGGCGCCGGTTGGGCAGGCCGGTGAGGGCATCCGTGAGGGCGGCCTTCTCCGCCCGGGTGCGCTCCCGATGGAGGGAATTCGCCAGCCATCCCGCTCCCAGGCAGACCGCCACCATGAGGCCCACGATGGCCATGAGGATCTCCCAGCGCGGTGGATCCAGCTCCAGGAGGAGGATCTCGGCCTGGCTGAGGGCCAGGGTGGCCATGGTCGCCGCCAACGCCAGGGCGGCCCCGTTCCACCCGCGGTGGAAGGCCAGCAGAAAGGCGG
>CAKZOQ010000341.1 GCA_937136445.1 uncultured Gemmatimonadota bacterium | reverse complement strand
GCCCGGAAGAGCTCGATGCTCAGCGGGCTGATGAGGTTCTTGAGGGATGCGCTCCCGTCGGGATCCGTGCGGAACCGCTTCCCCTTCCAGACCAGGAGCCGCACCAGGCCCCCGAGGATGCGGTCCAGGAAGCCCCCCGGCACGATGAGCGCCGTGCCTCGGGACGCGCCCTTGGGTACCGGGCCGGCAGGACTGTTCCGGAACAGCTCGTCGAGCTCGCTCCGGGACATGGATCGGAGGTCCGTCGCGGTGATCGTCAAGGTTGCTCCGTGCAGGCCAGCGGCCCGCTCTCCCAGTTGGCGAAAGCCGGATCCGACTCGGCACCGGGCCGCGGCTTCCAGTCCAGGCAGTAGTATTCTCCCCGATCCCGCGCCCACGGGTCGAAGACGTTCACCACCCCGTCGAGCTCCCCCTCGAGCTCGGGCACCGTCCGCAGCAGGACCCGCTTGAGCGGAGACATCTCGTAGTCCTCGTACCCGTTCGGCGCACCTGGCTCGAACCGCTTCTCGCCCGGCCCGTTGTTCAGGACCCACTCGTACCCCAGCGTCGTGTAGACCTCGGGGCGGAAGCTGGAGGTGAAGAAGCGGTCGCTGAAGAGGCGCCGCGAGGCGTTGAGGATGAAGACCTGGAACTGGGTCTCGGAGATGGCGAATCCGTGGGGGCGCTCCGACGGTTTCTCGGCCAGCCATCCGACCACGGCGTCGACGTCCTCGATGTTGTCCACCTCCGTGCCGTCGGGGAAGCCGAGGCAGTCGTCGATGGGGCTCCCGTCGTCGTTCACCTGGGCGTCGGTGATCACCTTCGAGGCATCACAGGTGTGGGTCCCGTAGATCTCCCGCAGCGTCGGGGCCAGCTCCGGTCCGGCCAGTTCCTCGAAGCTGGTGAACTGGCGAAGGCCGTACTGCCGGCGGAACTCGTTGAAGCGGGGCACACCCCGCTCCCGGTCCCGGATGAGGTCCAGGGCCGCCACGTCGATGCGCCCGGTTTCGCTGGGCAGACGCGGGATCTCGAGGTTCTGGAGGAACCGGGGATGGTTCTGGAGGCTCAGGAGCCCCAGCCGCTGGCGGCCCATGGTCAGCGCCCAGTCGGGCAGGCCCCGCTCCCGCATGGCCTCGGTGGCGCCTGCGCGAACCGTCTCGACAGCCGGGATCATGGTCCGGATGGCGTTGGGATCGTCCTCCAACGACCTGTATTCCAGGAGGTCGGGGACCAGCGGATGGAGCCGGTAGACCGTGATGAACTCCTCGGGGAAGTTGAAGGGCGACCCGAAGTGGGTGACGCCTCGGTTCAGATCGTCCGGATCGTCGATGGACCAGTCCGGATCCCCAGCCCGGCTCCCCATCCCCACGATGCCCGAACCGGATGCGAAGAGCGACACCAGGAGATTCGCCTTGGCCGGATCACGCGACTCGGCAAGGTTCTCCCGGATCCGCTCCGAGATGCGGGAGAGGCTCGACCCCTCGTCGAAGAGCCCCGTCCAGTTGGCGTTCATCGCTCGGTAGAGCGGGTCGTTGTAGAGGAGCTGCGTCGTCCATTCGATGGTGTGGATCTTGGCGATCTCCGCCGAGACCACGAGCCGGGCCGCCTGGAAGATCTCCTCCTCGGTGAGGGCCGAGTACGGAACGGGCTCGCGCGGGGCACCCGGCCGGCGGAGGCCCGAATCCGCGTCCGGGGTCTCGCCCTGAAGGTCCCGGAGGTGGTCCACGAAGACGTTGTGCTCCCGGACGAAGAGGTTGTGGTAGAAGCTCAGCCCGATGTTGAAGTTGTCCGGGAAGGCCACCGCCTCCTGCCCCGCCCACATGGGCAGGATGGGGTCCTCGTCGTCCAGGGTGGGCAGGTAGCCGAGCCCGTCCGGGGCCGGCGCCTCCCCGGTCCGGGTCACCATGAGGAGCCGGGCGGGATCGGAGGGGTCCCGCTTCACCCTCTGGGCGGACGTCTCGTCGTAGCCGTAGATCTGGGAGGCGTCCCACCAGGCGGTCACCGAGTTGTCGGTGGTCCGATAGGCGCGAGACAGGCGCTCCTCGCCTTCGTGCATGAAGGTTCGCGGGGGGCTGTCCTCCGCGATCCGTGCGGCGTCGATCCGGTCCCCGGGACGGCAGCCCTGGGCCTGGGCCGCTTCGGAATCGCACCCCACGGCCATCCACTCGCCCGGACGGTTCACACCTTCGTCCAGGTGGGAGAACCAGTCGTGGGTCATGAACTGGATCCAGAAGGCCGCCAGCACGTTGAAGAAGGGCGCCTTGGTGTAGTCGCAGTGGGCCTCGGCCTGGGAGCCGGGCGTGCCCTGGCCGTCGTTGCAGCGCTCCGGCTCGGACTGGGGCCGGGTGAAGAGCGCCCGGCTGATGTGCTGGGGGTCCGGGGTGAGGAGACCCAGACGGTCCCCGTGCCGGTTGCGGACCATGGCGCGACGGGGCAGGTGCCCCGTGAGGGTGTCCACCGCGTCGGGGAAGGTCGTCTCGAACTCCACGTTCCGGGCGAAGGCCATCCCCGAGGACCCCATGGCCGGGTTGCGGACGTCGTTGCACACGCCGGTGAGGGTCCTCCAGCGGATCCACTCGCCGCGACACACCTGCTCGCCCTCACCCCCGATGTCGGCGTAGGCAGGATCGTCGGCGTCGAGTCGCATGGCCAGGGGCCACCAGCGCAGCGTGGAGCCCGGGTCTCCCCCGCGACCGGCCGCGAAGGCCTCGTAGGT
>CAKZOQ010000340.1 GCA_937136445.1 uncultured Gemmatimonadota bacterium | reverse complement strand
GCCTGATCCATGAGCTCGTCCCGGGTCCAGGTGGGCTCGAAGATCGTGAACTCGCTGGAGAGCACGGTGGCGTCGTCCAGCGCCACGCCGAGCTGCTCCGCAAGCAGGGACCGGGCCTCCCGGAACTGGCGTTCGGCCTGGATGAGCCCCACCTCCGCCCGACCCTGGTCCACCTCGGCCTGCCGTCCTTCGGTGCCGGCGGCGGCCCCGGACTCCACCCGGCTCCGGACGATGCGACGATTCTGCTGCGCCCGGTCGAGCTGCCGCTGGGCCACGTCCACCCCGTCCTGCGCCCGGAGGACGGCCATGTACTGCAGGGCCACCTGCGACTCCAGGTTGAAGCGGGCCGCGTCGATGCCTGCGTCCACCGCACGCTGCGAAGCGCGGGCCGCAGGGACCCCGAAGATCGTGTTCCCGTCCAGGGTCCAGTTGACGTTCAGATTGTAGTTGGAGGAGTACCAGTCGGTCCCCTGCGTGCCAAAGGCCAGCGTCCCGATGCGCTGGGTACCTCCCTCGGTGAATCCGGCGGAGAAGTTGGCGTTGGCCGTCGGGAGGAAGGCCGAATAGGCCGCACGCACACCCCAGTCCGCCGCCGCCTGATCGTTCCGTGTTTGCTGGAAGTTGGGGTTGTTCTCCACGGCCAGGCGGATGGCCTGGTCCAGCGTCAGCGTCTCGGGGGTGGGTCGGGGAACCTCCTGGGCCACCAGCGAGGTGGCGCAGAGGGCCAGGAGCACCAGGGCCCCGGCGAGGACCCACGCCGCCGCGGTCCCGCGTCCCGATTCGTCCGCATCCGCGTCACGGGCCACCACCTTGGTGGAGGCGCCCCGTCGGCGACGGTCCGTTCGTTCTCTATGATGGAGTTCGCGCATGATCCGTCCGCGTTGATTCGTTTCCTGGAAGACCGAGGAACCAGCGCCGACCGGAGCCGGCGGGCTGATCACCGGCCCATCGTCATCGTCGTCGTCGTCCCACTCCGGCCGGACACTGGTCCATGTCGGTCTGGTGTTCGGTAGGTGGAAGGAGCGTGCCAGGTCGGGTCCAGAGCCGATTCGTCGTGTCATTCCGGGCCGTTCGGGCCCTGCAGACCCGATCTCGCTCGCAGCCCGTTCGTGCGTCTCCGGGACGCTCGATCCCGGAATCGGACACCTGGCCGCCGCGCCTCCTTCCTGTGAGCAGTCCTACGGGAGCCGGCGGCGGAATGTTTTGGCATCGGGTCCGTCGGCCGGGTAAGGACGAGGAGACCAGGCGCGTATTCCCTCTTGATTCCGCCGATCGTGCCGCCTCCACCCGGATCCGTCGATGCCTCGTCCCCCCGTCCTCCGCCCCTGCCTGGTGTGGGTCTTCAGCGCCTGCGCCCTCCTGCTCCTCGGCAGCGTGTGGCCGGGCGATCTGGCGGGGCAGACGGTTCCCTGCGCCAGCGACGACCACCGGGCCTTCGACTTCTGGCTCGGGAGCTGGGAGGTGCGCACTCCGGACGGTCGCGTGGCGGGGTACAACACCATCGAGCGGGCCATGGGGGGGTGCGTGCTCCACGAGCAGTACGAGACGCCGCGGGGCTACCAAGGTGAGAGCTTCAACATCTACGACGCATCACGGGGCGTCTGGCATCAGACCTGGACCGACAACGGAGGGCTCCTCCTCCTGCTGGAGGGTGGCATGGCGGGCGACACCATGGTCCTGGAGGGGCAAACGGTAGGTACCGACGGCGAGGTCAGCCGCCAGCGGATCTCCTGGTCCCGGGTGGAGGGGGACCCGGACCGGGTGCGCCAGCACTGGGAGAGCTCCAGCGACGGTGGAGCGAGCTGGAGCACCGCCTTCGACGGCCTCTACGTGCGGCAGACCGAACAGGAGGGCGGCGGACTCTAGAGTGTGGCTCGATGCCGGACATGTCGTCGACGGCGATCAGGCAGGCCTCGTGGTCCCCCACACTAGAACGGCATGGCCACGCACAGCCCCTCCTCCGGCCTGGAGACGATGGAGAAGAAGCTCTCCATGGGGTTCATGCGGCGGACGCGGAACGAGATCGATACGGACGCTTCCTCGTAGCGGTAGTCCGGCGGGCGCTGCTGGAAGAACCTGCCGCGCAGCGTGCCCTCCACGTACTCGTCGGTGGCCTGGGTCACCTGGAGCGTGGCAGGCGGCGGCAGCATGAAGGAGGCCCCTCCGGGCTCGTGAAGCACGCTCGTGCCGTTGCCCGAGGTGAAGTCGTTCATCGCCTCCATCGCGGCGGCATCGCCGGTGCGGAAGTCGATGGGGCCCACGGCGACGCTCGCGCTGGGATTCGGGTTCGTGACGGTGTACTGACCCGGTCCGGCGAAGCCCTCCACGTCCGCGATGATCCAGACGTGCGGGCCCTCGTTCGAGCAGAGGGAGAGCTGCGCCTCGCCCTCCTCGTCCTGGAAGAAGCCCTGGAAGCCGGCGTACCGCCCCGACACGGAAGGAGCCGCCAGGTCCATCGTCCACGACGCCAGCTTCAGGCTGTCGTACGCCCACCGGCTCTCCCCACCGCCCTCCAGCTCGGCGTGGATCTCCAGGTCCACGGTCTCCTTCGTCCCGAGGTCGAAGCCGAGATCCACCTCCTCTTCCTCGACCCGCATGACGTGGGGCCGCACCCAGCGGGTCAGGGCGAAGGGCTCGGTCTCCCGCCCGTCCACCTCGAGGTGGACCCGTATGGCGTCGATGTCCGTCTCGTCGTCGATGCCGAGGACCTGCATGCCCACGCGGATCCGGTCGGGCCTGCCGTCGTTGGGCGAGCCGAGGGCAATGATCCCCGCTCCGTCCTCCAGCTCCTCGCCGGTGAGCGGGTCCACGAGCTCGACCACGTCGCGGGCGTGGGTGGGGTTGGAGGCGGCCTCGACGATCCGGGCCGGGACGGCGGCGTCGGAGTCCTCCCCGAACACCACGCCGACGAGCGGGTCCTCGGGGAAGCGGGCCTGGAGGCTGTCCTTCAGCGCCCGGCTGTCGAGTCCCTCGTCCACGTAGTCCACCGCGGCCCGTCCGATGGGCACGGCGCGTTTCGCCGACACGATCTCGTCGTAGCCGAGCACCGCCACGTTCGCATTCGCGTCGGCGTTGGTGAAGACGTCGGCGAGATCGCCCGCATGAAGGGATTTGCAGGCCGCGAGGAAGACGAGGACGTTCATGAGCCCGCCGGGGTATTCGGCACGGAAGAAGTCCGTCGTCACGAGGACCTCGCCCCAGGGCGCCTCCCGCGGCTGACGGCACGGCTTGCCCAGGCGCGTGAGCGGCTCCTCCAGCTCCAGACCGTCCACGAGGACCCTGCACTCCGCCCGCTCCGTGGCCGACAGCCCCGGATGGAGGGTGCGAAACGCCCTGTGGTAGCGGATGTCCACACCCGGGATGGCGTCGTAGAACTCCGCCGTGTTCGTCGCCCCCTCCACGATCTGACCCACCCGGAGCGTCGTGTGGCACGGATCGCTTCGAGTCCGTTCCGCGACGGGGGTCGACAGGGTGTCCAGCTCTCCGCACACGCTCGCCCCGTGGGTGCTGACGTACACGAAGTTGTAGTCGTCCCAGCCCGTGAAGTGCTCGAGACGCACCTCTTCGGGGCGCGGATTCGGGTTCTCGCGTCCTTCTCGGAGGTTCGCATGGTAGGTGACCGAGCCGCCCTTCCTGGAGTAGTCCCGGGAGAAGGTCAGCACGTCCGCGAGGTACTGCCCATGCACGGCCTGGAACTCGTACGGTGAGAGGATGAGCGCTCGTTTCCCCCGGCCGACCTCGCCGTTCCTCGCCGCCACCCCATTCCGGTCTTCAGTGTTCTGGTGAGGGGACGGGACCAGGTGGGTCTCCCCGCCGGCCGCATCCCGTCGGATTCGCCGGCTCGCAGGAGCGGCATGTGTCGCGTGGACTCGTCCCGACCCACCACCCATGAGCAGGTTCGCCGTGTCCTCGGGCGCGAAGACCCAGGCGGGGCGTCCCCCCTCGGGCCGAAACCGCACCGCCAGGGGACCGACCTGCACCTCGGCGACGCCGGCTTCGGCCTGGAGCCACTCCGCCACATCGACCAGCTCCCCGGTCTGCTCGAGGACGTCCAGCGCGCCCGACCCGAGCTCGTCGGTACGACGGAGCGTCTCGGTGTCCACCTCGCCCCAGGTACACGGGTAGTCCAGACGCCGGCAGTCGAGCTCGTAGGTCGATCCGGTCGCCTCCACCACCTCGTCCACGGCCGGCTCCTCCTCCGGTCCTGCCTCGCCGTCGACGCAGGCGGCCGGCAGGGCGACGCCCGCCAGGACGGCCAGGAGTCCCACCACGCGGCGGGAGATCGGCGGGCCGTGGCGGCGCCGTACGGGCGAATTCACGGGGACTGGGCCGCACCGTCGGAGCGACCGAGGTCCACGAGCTCGACCCGCCGGTTGTTCGCGCGCCCCTCCTCGGTGTCGTTGGAGCCGGCGGGGCGGGATTCGCCGAAGCCCTCGGCTTCGAGCCGCTCCGGGTCGATGCCGTGCTCCTCCACGAGGTACGACTTCACCGCGGCGGCCCGCCGCCGGGAGAGCTCGAGGTTGTCGTCCTCCTCACCCACCGCGTCGGTGTGCCCCTCGATGCCGAGCCGGAGGTCTGGATGGGACTCGAGCATCCCGCCGATCTCCATCAACGTGGGGGTCGAAAACGGGAGGATCTGGTCGCTGCCGGAGTCGAACAGGATCCCCTTCGTGCTCACGCGTCCGTCGGCTGCGAGGCGGTCGTAGAGATCCCGTCCACCAGCGGCGACTTCGATGGGCCCCAGGAAGATGGGGACGTCGGGTGTGGCGTCGCGGAGCACGAACCAGATCTTCGAGCTTCGCCCCAGGTCGACCTGCGGGATGTTCGCCACCCGTCTCTCGTTCACGTAGGCCCGCACGTGCTCGCCG
>CAKZOQ010000339.1 GCA_937136445.1 uncultured Gemmatimonadota bacterium | reverse complement strand
CCCCAGTACGCCGCCACGAAGGCGTAGGTGGCGAAGGCGAAGAGCATGTTCATGATGACGCCCGCGGAGATCACCAAGGTGCGCGCCCAGATGGGCTTGGCGTCGAAATCGCGGTCGCTGGGCTCTCGGGGCTCGTCGGGGGCGCCCCCCTCGATGGCCTCCATCATCTCGTCGTCCATCCCGCCCATCTTCACGTAGCCGCCCAGGGGGATGGCGCTGAGCACGTACTCGGTCTCCCCGTGCTCGAACCCCAGGACCTTGGGCCCCAGACCGATGGAGAATCGCTGGACCTCGACCCCCACGGCCTTGGCAGCGGCGAAGTGCCCCAGCTCGTGCACGAAGATGAGCACGCCCAGGACGATGATCGTGGCGAGGATGGTCATCCGTTCCCTTTCTTCCGTATACGCTCCACCGCCGAAGCGGCCGCCGTGCGAGCCGCCTGGTCCGCGGCGACGACGTCCTCCGCCGAATGCACCTCGTGCGCGCCCACCTCCTGCAGGGCGGCGTCCACCACCTCGGCCATGGCCAGGAACCCGACGCGCTCTTCCAAGAACGCCTGAACCGCGACTTCGTTCCCGGCGTTGAACACCGCCGGCGCGCACCCGCCGGAGCGGCCCGCTCTCACGCCGAGGCCGAAGAGGGGAAAGGCGTCGTGATCGATGGCTTCGAAGGTCAGGGGCGAGGCCTCCACCGGGTCGTAGGTCTGCAGCGACTCGTCGGTCACGCGCTCGGGATAGCTCAGAGCGTAGAGTATGGGGAGCTCCATCGTGGGGAAGCCGAGCTGGGCCAGCACCGACCCGTCCACGAACTCCACGAAGGAGTGGATGATGGACTGGGGATGCACCACCGCGTCGATGTCGTCGTAGTCGAAGCCGTAGAGGACGTGGGCCTCGATGACCTCCAGCGACTTGTTGGCCAGCGAGGCCGAGTCGATGCTGATCTTGGCGCCCATGTCCCAGGTGGGATGGCGCAGCGCCTGGCCAGGATCCACCTCGGCGAGCTCCGCCCGGGACCGACCCCGGAAGGGCCCACCGGAGGCCGTGAGGACCAGCCGCTTCACCGCCCGTTGGGCATGGCCCTCCAGGCACTGGAGGATGGCCGAGTGCTCGGAATCCACCGGAACGATCTCCCCTCCACCCCGCTCCGCCGCTTCCGGCACCAGCGCCCCACCGGCCACCAACGACTCCTTGTTGGCCAGCGCTACCCGGTGCCCTGCCTCCAGGCTCCGGAGCGTCGGCTCCAGGCCGGCGGCGCCCACCAGCGCATTCACCACCACGTCCACATCGGGGTGGGCCGCTGCCTCCAGGAGCGCCTCCCGCCCGCGGCTCCACCGGCTGGCGCCGGGCGTGGAGGGCAGTGCGACCGAGTCGTCGGCCAGGACTGCGACCTTCGGGGCGAACTCGGCGACCTGATCCGCAAGCGCCTCCGACCGTCGGTTGGCGGCCAGGACCACCGGCTGGAAGCGGTCGGGATGCCGCCGGATCACCTTGAGCGCACTCCGCCCGATGGAGCCGGTGGAGCCCAGGATGGCCACCCGGATCACGCCAGCGCCCCCGAGACCAGGATCAGGAGCCCGTAGGCCAGGGGGAGGGTGAAGGTGAGGGCGTCCAGACGATCCAGGACCCCACCATGCCCGGGGAAGAGGGTCCCCGAATCCTTCACCCCCGCCTCACGCTTGAGGAGGGACTCCACCAGGTCGCCCAGGAGGGCGCCGGCCCCCAGGAGCGCCCCCACGGCGATGGTCACCCCCAGCCCCAGGGGGAAGTCCGGAAGCGCCGGCCGGGCCAGGACGTGCCACACCCCGGCGGTCGCCCCGGCGCCCACGAAGCCCGCCACGCTCCCCTCCCAGCTCTTCCCGGGACTCAGCGAGGGGGCCAGCTTGTGCCGCCCCACCGCGGTGCCCACGAAGTACGCGCTGGCGTCCCCCACCCAGGTGGAGGCCACCGGAAAGGCGACGGCGAAGGTTCCCGCCCAGACCGACTGCGGCGACCCCGTCCATCCCTCCCGGGCCGGGAGGGCGTAGATGAAGAGGGCGAAGCTCAGGAGGAGACCGGCGTAGAGGGCGCCCGTCACGGTCACCGCCACACTGCTCAACGGGCGCTCCCCGGCACCGCGTCGGACCACGGAGGCTGCGAGGCACCCCATGAGGAGCGCCACCGTCCAGGCCATCGCCCAGGGCGCGAAGCGGGAGAAATCCAGGAACCATCCGGCCAGGAGCACCAGACCGCCGGCGGTGATGGTCCCGGGCCAACGGAAGGCCCGGATCTCGCGGCGAGCCGCCATGCGGTAGAGCTCGTCGGCCCCCAGGGCAGCGAGGAGGGCCACCGACACCGAGAGGTACCATCCGCCCAACCAGAGAAGGAGGATGACGGTCGGCACGCCTACTGCGGCGACCAGCAGCCGACGAGGCAGCTCTCCGCTCACGGCGACGGTACGCGGCCGAAGCGCCGCTCGCGGCGCTGGAAGTCCAGGATGGCCGCGTAGAGGTCCTCCCTCCGGAAGTCCGGCCAGAGCACCGGGGAGATGTGCCACTCGGCATAGGCGAGCTGCCAGAGGAGGAAGTTGCTGAGCCGGCGCTCCCCGGAGGTGCGGATGAGAAGGTCGGGGTCCGGGAGGCCGGCGGTGAAGAGGGCTCCCTCCACGGCCTCCTCGTCTACCTCGTCGGCATCCAACTCACCTGCGGCCACACGGAGGGCCAGCTCCCGGGCGGCACGGACGAGCTCCTCCCGGCCGCCGTAGGAGATCATCAGGTTGAGGCGGAGGGCGTCCCCCCCCCGGGTCGCCTCGGCGATGCCCTCGACGGCGGAGCGGGTCCGATCGTCCAGGCGTTCCAGCTCTCCCAGGATGTGGACCTCCACTCCCTGCTTCCGGAGCTCGGCCCGCTCCTTCCGGGCGTAGAGCTGGAGGAGACCCATGAGGGCGGACACCTCCTGGGGCGGGCGGGCCCAGTTCTCGGTGGAGAAGGCGTAGAGGGTCAGGATCTCCACTCCGACGTCCACCGCCCCTTCGATGGTGTCCCGCACGGACTTCATCCCCTCGCGGTGGCCCAGGTGGCGGGGCAGGCCTCGCTGCCGGGCCCAACGCCCGTTGCCGTCCATGATGACGGCCACATGGCGCGGCACGTCGCCGCTGGCGCGGATCTGGGGAAGGAGTTCGTCCGGGGTCATGGCAGGAGAGAAAGGTGGCTCAGATGGCCATCACTTCCTCTTCTTTCTTCGCCAGATGCTTCTCGATGCGCTCGGTATACTCCTGGATGAGCTTCTCGAGCTGCTCCTCCAGGCGATGACCGTCGTCCTCGCCGATCTCGTGCTCCTTCACCATCCGCTGGATCTCCTCCCGGGCATCCCGTCGGGCGTGCCGGAGGGAGATCTTGCCGTCCTCCGCCATCTTGTGGAGGAGCTTCACGAACTCCTTGCGCCGTTCCTCGTTCAGGGACGGGACCGGCACGCGGATCACCCCGCCGTCGTTGGCCGGATTGAGTCCCAGGTCCGCCTGCATGATGGCCCGTTCGATGTCCTCCATGATGGAGGCGTCGAAGGGCTGCACCACCAGGAGGCTCGCCTCCGGGGCGCTCACCGACGCCACCTGGTTCAGCGGCATGCTGGAGCCGTAGGCGTCCACGCGAACCGTGTCCAGGAGGGCCGGACTGGCCTTTCCGGTTCGGACGGTCCCGAACTCGCGACGGACGGCCTCGAGGGTGTCCGCCATACGCTTCTTGGCTGCATCAACCGGCATGGGTGCCTCCGAATCGGATGTCTCGCGAAGGTTCAGGGTGCGGACGACCGCCCCGGGTCTGGAGAGTAGATCCCACGGGCCACTTCGAGGGCGCCCGACCTAGGATACAAGGGTGCCGACGCGCTCACCACGGATGGCCGACGCGACGGCTCCCCGCTCTTCGAGGTTGAGGACGATGATGGGCAGACCGTTCTCCTTGCAGAGGGAGACCGCCGGTGCGTCCATGACGCCCAGCTCTCTGGTCACCACCTCGTGGAAGGAGATGTCCGGGATGAATTCGGCGTCCGGGTCCTCCACCGGGTCGGCGGTGAAGACCCCCTTCACCTTGGTGGCCTTGATGACCACGTCCGACTCCATCTCGATGGCCCGGAGGACGGCGGCGGTGTCGGTGGAGAAATACGGATTCCCCGTCCCGCCGGCAAAGATCACCACCCGCCCCTTCTCCATATGCCGCATGGCGCGGCGCCGGATGTAGGGCTCGGCGACCTCCTCCATGCGGATCGCCGTCATGACCCGGGTCTCGACGTTCTTGTGCTCCAGGAGGTCCTGGACGGCCAGGGCGTTGATCACCGTGGCCAGCATGCCCATGTAGTCCGCCTGGACCCGGTCCATCCCCTGGCGGGAGGCGATGGCGCCGCGGACGATGTTCCCACCCCCGATGACCACCCCCAGAGAGATGTCCATCTCCGCCAGGGTGCGGATTTCGTCGGTGAGGCGATCCACCACCTTGGGCTCGATGCCGAATCCTCGATCCCCGGCCAGGGCCTCCCCGGAAAGCTTGAGGAGGACCCGCTGGTAGCGGGCCGAGCGATTCTCGTCGGTCATGCCGTCCCCAGGAATGTCGTTACTCGCCGATCTTGAAGCGGGCGAAGCGGGCGACCTCGATCTTCTCGCCGGTCTTGGCGGAGACCTCGGTGATGAGCTGCTCGATGGTCTTGTCAGGGTCCTTCACGAAGGGCTGGGCCAGCAGGGTGTTCTCCTTGAAGAACTTCTGGAGCCGACCCTCGACGATCTTCTCGGCGATGTGCTCCGGCTTGCCCTCTTCTTTCGCCTGCTCCAGGTAGACCTGCTTCTCGCGCTCGATCTCGTCCTCGGGGATCTCGTCCTTGGAGATGCCCAGGGGATCGGTGGAGGCGATGTGGAGCGCCAGGTCCTTGGCCAGCCCCTTGAAGTCGTCGGTCGCGGCCACGAAGTCCGTCTCGCAGTTGACCTCGACGATGGCGGCCGTCTTGTCGTCGAAGTGGACGTAGCTGCCGATGATCCCCTCGTTCGCCGTCTTGTCCGAGCGCTTCGCCGCCTTGGCGGCGCCCTTGGCCCGGAGGTGGTCGATGGCCTTCTCCATGTCCCCGTCGGTCTCCTGGAGGGCCTTCTTGGCGTCCATGATGCCCGCACCCGTCTTCTCGCGGAGCTCCATGACCTGCTTGGCGCTGATACTCATCGGTCGTGTCTGAACCTGTAGTTGGATCGCCGCCTTCCGGGCGGCGAGATGATCTGCTCGCAAAAAGAGAGGCGAAGGCGCCCGAAGCTCTCGGACGCCGCTACGCCTCTCGTGAACCCCGGGGCCGCGGCTCCGGGTACCGATCCGGACCCGGAGAGGCCCGGCCGACGGAAGACCGCCGTCAGTCGTCCTCGGACTCGTCCTCCGCCTCGTCGTCGTCGGCCTTGGTAGCCTTCTTCTTGGC